>NZ_BDGT01000019.1 GCF_001748285.1 Thermogemmatispora onikobensis
CGGCGCCAGGGGACCATCCTCCAGCAGGCGCTCACAGGCGGCCTTTTCATCAAGATAGCAGGGAGCGCCCAACAAACGGGCTACGGCCTGAGCCTCGCTCACCGCCCACGGCAGGCGTCCGCGATCGGAGAGGCCCAGCACCAGTGCCTGGCGCAATGCCTGACGGCTGGTCCTCCGGCGCTGACCGCGGCGTCGGCAGACCTCCAGCAGTTCCAGCGACGGCAGATATGAGACCGCCACCCGCTCTACCAGGAACTGCACACCGTCGAAAAGGCAGTGGAACGGCAGATAGTGCAGCAGGCCATAGGGAACCACCAGCAGGCGCTCACAGGAGTAGAGGGCCGGAAGCACCGGATCTAGCAGGAGATGATAGAGCTTTTGCAATAGGCCCAGACAGTTCTCTTGTAGCTCCTCCAGCTCGGGGATCGCCTGCTCAACAGGGCCCGCCGCCGCCTGTCCTGCCAGATCGAGGTTCAGGCGCCAGAGCGCATAGAGGCGCTCTAGCTCAGCCAAGGCTCCGCGCAGGCGGCGCCAGCGCAAGTGGCCCTCCGCCAGCGAAAAGACATAGAGATCCTCCCCAGCCAGATAGTACTCCAGCACCACGGTACGCGGTTCCAGGGCACCTTGCAGCTCCGCCAGGCGCGCCAGCCAACCTTCCTCCGCCTTTTCCGCCGTCCGTGAGGGCCGTGTGCTGCCCACGGCTGGCAGCCCGAGCTGTTCCAGCAAACGCTCGATCTGTCGCTCGCGCCGGCGCATCTCCTGACGAGCGTGCGCCGGGTCCAGCGCGCGCAGGCGCATAATAGCAGTATCGCTCAGATCAATCGCCTGCTCAGTTCCATAGACAAGCGAACTGAACCAGGCCTGCTCTTCACGCAGGCGCGCCAGCTCTTCCAGCAGCGCCTCCACCTCTGGCTGCCCCGACCGCTCGACGTGGACCCGAATCTCAACTGTATTGCGCAGATAGTCGCCGAGCACCCGCGACTTGGCCCGCTCGACGTAGCCCAAAGCCTGGGCCCCCTCTCCACGGCGCAAGGCCAGGCGGACCGCTCTCTCATAAAGCGTTCGCTTATCTTCCAGAAAGCTGGCGCGCGCATCAAAGACCAGGCGCCCCTGAATCTCTTCGATCCCCCGAACCGCCCGCGCATAGGCCCGAGCAGCCTCATCCAGGGCTCCGCGTCGTTCCGCCAGCTGACCGCGTAAATCTTCACAGCGATAGACCAGCTCCAGCAGACCCTGCTCGTCTGCCATCCTCAGCGCCTGAGCGCAGAGGGAATCAGCCAATGCCTCGTCGCCGCGGCTCATGGCAATCTGGGCCTGCAACAAGAGGGCCCGCGCCAACTGGGGCAAGGCCGCCTGTCTGGAGAAGGCCGTCGCTGCCAGGCGCACCGCTGCCAGGCTCTCCTCCAGCCGTCCGCTGGCAAACAAGAGTTCCGCCTGCAAGAGTGCCAGCGAGGCCGCCGGCACCTCCAGGCCACTAGCCTCCAAGAGCGTGCGCGCCTGCGCACAGAGAGTTTCCGCACGCAGCAGCTCCTGCATTGCCAGCGCCGCCTGTGCCTGCCACATCAAAGCCAGCGCCAGGTGATGGCGCCCACGACCGCCAGGAACCGTGCGGAAAAAAACAGCCGCCTTCTCCGCCAGCTCAGCCGCCTCCTGAACCCGATTCAGGCGGAGCAGGCAATAACAGGTCTCGCAGGCCACCTCAGCGGCAGCCAGCTCCAGCCCATGCCGCAGAAAAGTCGCCCGACTGCGCTCAAAGAGGGCAAGCGCGCGACTAAAATGGCCCTGAGCCGCATAGATCTGGGCCATATTCAGCTCCTGACGCGCGACCGCCAGCTCCTGACCGCGATAGGTGGCGAAGACGGCCCGGGCCTGCTCATGCAGCGCCAGGGCCTGGCGGAGCTGCCCCAGAGCGGCCAGCGTCACCGCCTTATTGGCCCAGGCACGAGCCAGAGGCAACTCGACCCCCTCACCGTGACGGCGATAGGCCTCGATGGCCCGTTCAAAAAGACCAAGGGCCTGGTCGTAGTGACCAAGCTCATAGTGGACGATGGCCGCAGTGGCATCCATCTGACCAACTCGCAACCAATTGCCCTGCCGAAGAAAGATCGCTCGCGCCGCCGCTGCGTCCTGCAGGGCCTCCTGGAAGCGGCCCAGCTGGAGACAGACTGCAATCCGTCCACTGCGCGTGCGTGCCCAGCCGAGCTGATCGTTGCAGACCAGAAATTCGGCTCCAGCTGCATCGAAATTCCTCAGCGCCTCCTCATCACGTTCCAGGCGCCGCAGGGCCTCGGCTCGGGTCAGCAAGCCAAGCCCCCGATAGTCGCGCCTCCCCGTGCATTCACCAATCAGCAGCAGATGAGCAGCCAGGCGCAATGAAAGCTGCGGATCATCATGCCAGCGTCGGTCGGCCTCCCGCTTCAGCCACATCACCAGACGACCCAGGGCTTCCGGGTCCAGCGAGGGAAGCCCCTCCCTCAGCAAGCGCTGGCCCTCTTTCTCGTCCGCCCTCAAGAGCAGCTCAGCGAGCAGTTCCCAGTGTGCCATCACAGAACGTCCCATTCTTGGACCAGGCCGATCTCAATCATCAAGGCTCACAGTGAGCAAAACAACAGAAGGAAGAAATGAAAGAAACCCAAGATAGATGAGAGGGGGAAAGGTTAATAGCGAGCCCGAGCCAACGCCCCCCTTTCATCCTCTCCTTCATTCAGTCAGCCAGATTCCAAACGTTTGGAGGGCCAGAAAATCACGCAGCAGGAGCCAGGGGAAGCGAAAGGAGAGAGGTCGCTGAGCAAAGGCCGCCGACAGAAGCAGGTGGTGGAGAGCGAGCACGACCACGCTACTCTGGGGCTGCGAGCTGCAGCGACTCAATGACCACGATGCCTTCTGGGAACTGCAATTCGAGAGTATAGGTCTCCGGGGCCAGAGAGGAGAAGAGGAAATTGCCCAACTCATCGATTCTACCAGAGCGCACAGCTCCCGAAGCGGCGGTCAGGCGCACCGGTGTCCCCTGGAGGGCCTCCAGAGCCATGCCCTTGCGCGTCACAAAGCCGATCAGCTCCAGGCCATCCTGGCGCGAAGAGCCGTGTTCTACATGGAGAGAAATGCTAAAATCCTCAGCGCTATAGCGCCGCGGCCAGAGGGTCCCAGCCTGTTCGGCCTGGGCCAGGTCGCGCTGGTAGGCCAGGCGCGGCTGAGGAGCCAGCAAGGTAGCCACAATGCGGCGCACGCCGGCAGCCATCTGCTCGCCCAGCGATGGGCGGCCCGTGCGAGCGGAGGCCAGGGGATGGGTTTGAGGAGAAGGGCCATCATCCAGGGGCCAGGAAGAAGGCCAGGGCAGCGCCTCCTCCATCTCAGTCTCAGCTGGCGTCTCTTCTTCCTGCTCCAGAGCCAGCGAGGCAGCCAGCTCCAATTCGGCGAGGTCCAGCTCAGAGAGTGGGGAAGCCTCCGCCAGCCGAGTCTCGGAGGCCAGAAAATGGGAGAGGACCGCCAGCTCCGCCGCACAATGCTGGCAAGTGGCCAGATGGAAACGCACCGCCACAGCGACCTCCTTGTTGAGCAGGCCGAGATAATACTCGCCGAGCACCTGAGCCGGGGGACAATCCCAACGATAGAGCGACTGAAGCAAAGTTAACTCAAGGCGGCGATAGCTCTCCACCCGGGTTGCACAGGTGGGGCAAGTAGCCAGGTGCTCCAGCACAGCAGGTCGCACCTCCTCGCCGGCCAGATAGGCAAGCATCTCTTCGTCGCTGATAGCACCCCGTTGACGACATTCCATGAGCGTTTCCTCTGACTGAACTGGATAAGACTGACTGGCAGCGGCATCACCCAGCTCTCCTGACCGAGAGCTCCGCACCTCCACCCAGGCCCTCAGCTCACAGGAGCAGCGAGACCGAAGCAGCCATCCGCTTTCTTTCTTTCTTTCTTTCTTTCCTGCTTCTTCCCTCAATCTGGTTTGAGCAACCAGCACAGAACCGACCGGCGTCAGAAGTTGGGAGGTAGGCCGTCTGCCTGTCTGCTTTCCTGTCTTCACCACCAATAAACGGCTACCCTTGCGATTTTAACGCCTTTGGCAGCTGCCTGCAAGAGCAAGGCAGGGAAGTTGTTCCTCACTCCGCGAGTCCCTCGGGGCCCCGCTGCGCTCACTGTATCTCACCGCGCCTCACCAGGCACCTCGTCGACCTTCGCAGGCACTAGCGTCTGCCTGTGAACGGCAAGAGTGAAGGAAGAGGGGCCAGGCTAACCGGCGCTAACCCTGGCTGCCCTTCATGAGAGCCTGCAAGCGGCGATTGCGACGGAGGCGATCGAGCATATTGCGCTTCAGGCGATAGACATCGTTCACCGAAGGGAAGAGATGCTGAAAGCGCAGACAGATCTCTGAAGGTTTCAAGCCCTGAACATAGGCCAGATAGATCAGCATGCGCTCCTCCTCGCTATGCAACTCTTCCAGGATCACCTGCCAGAGATCCTGAGCCGAGAGCTGAGCCACCACCTCCTCGGCGGGATCGGCGACCGCCGGCTCGTGCTCCAGAGCCTCCAGCGTCTGCTCAAGCTGCTGGAGCTGTTGCGCACGCCCCTCATCGGTCACCACACTGTGCACACACATCTTAAGATACTTCAAGAGAGCGGCCAGGGTCTCGAACTGCTGGACACGGCTCGGAGTCAGTGCCTGGGCAAACTTCGCAAAGACCAGATTCACCAGCGACTGGCCCCCATCATGCACCAGCAAAGGGGAGGCTGCCGGATGCTGATGTACCCAACTCAAGACCAGGGGGGCATACTGCTGATAGAGGCAGGCCCAGGCCTCTTCATCGCGCAGCATCAAGGCCCGACGGAACAGCTCCAGACAGTAGCGATCGTCGGCGCGCTTCTGCTTCAGAAAGCGGCTCGTCTCCTCGGCACAGGCTCGCGCCAGAGCGGGAACCGACCATTGCCCCAAAGGTAACAGGCGCTCATCCGCCTCTGGCCGGGCCGCAGCGCCGCTCGTGACCTCCGGTTGCGAGCCGATCTCGCCATGAGAAGAAGAGCCGGGAGACTCCATAAGCAGACGCTCCTCCCTGAGTGCAGGCCGTAGTGAGCGCTCACCAGCCCCAACCAGCTACCAAGCCTGGCTGGCTGCGTGCAAACGCTCTTGCAGTATAGCATCAGCCGCGGCGGCTGGCAAGCCCGAGCTGCTCCCTCCTGCCCGCCAGTCTGCGGGCATCCGTACTACCCGTACGCCTCTCTACCCCCCCCCAGCGGCCCGCCTCCTGTCCTCTCTTGTCCCTCTTGTTTCTCTATACCAATTCAGTACCTTCAAGACTGACCTGGCCTTCCCCGAAATACCAACCATGCAGATTTTATCACAGCAGGCACCTGGAACAGAAACAGCCCCTGACGTGCTAAGAAAGATATCCCAGAAGATGCGCCGGGGATGGTACATTTACCTTGCCTATGCTATCATAGATTGACGGTTGCTGCCGACATTCGTCTCAACGGGGAGCGGAGAGCGGCCATCATCGGGCAGAGCGAGGCACCCATGCCACAGCAACGACAGACAGTCACTAATCGGCTCGCCGACGTGATCGAGGTCGTTCAGTTAGGACGTAAGACGGGCCTGCTGACGGTCGAGCGTGGGGAAGGCACAGCATTGGAAGAGGGTGCCATCACTTTTGTGCATGGACAGCCTGTGCAGGCACGACTCGGGCCACATAGCGGCGTCGAAGCCCTCAGACGCTTGAAGCTCTGGGGTCCTTGTCGCTTTGCTTTCGTACCTTTCAGCCCTCCTTCATCCCCACTCCCACCTTTGCTCGATGGGCACGCTACTCCCGGCTCACTGCCGGCTCTCCCGCAGCGCCAGGGGACCGATCCGCGCTTGCGCCGGATGCCCGCTTCCCCACCTTCAGGCCCGCTCGGCTCGCTGCCCTTTCCCAAAACGGGCACAGGCCCTGCTACGGGCCCACGGGCAACCCCTCCGCTGCCCCCGCGCCAGACCGAGCCTAGCCCGGACAGGTGGGTGCCCCTGCCCGGCAGCGGGATGTTCTCCCGCGCCCCAAGCCGCGTGCCGCTCTACGGCGACGCCTTGCAGCGCCTGGAACAGCTCGGCTTCTCACGTGCCCATCGCCGGCTCTACTTGCTGATCGATGGCACCCGCACACCCGCCGAGCTGGCCCGCCTGATGGGCCGCAGCGAGGATGAAGTCCTGCGCCTGCTCGCCGATCTGGAGCATGCCGGCTTCGTGGCCCCTTCTTCGTCGTAATTCATTCATTCAAGGATGAATACCTGTTAATAATAAATAATAGGCATCTTTTTCGACAAGAGAGAGGATCTGGCGCCCAACAAGCGCCAACCCTGGCCTCCCTCCCTCGGCCCAGCCTGGCAGCCAGACCTTGCTTCGCCAGTCGCAACGCCAGGGACCTTGTGTAATAGCTCGCCTCCGCCTGGACCGGCGGAGGTCGAGGCCGCGACAGGCCAGGTCTCTTCATCCAGTAGGACGCTGCCAGCATCAGTATGTCAGTGCCAGTAGACCGGGGCGCCGCTGGCCGCCCCCTGGATACCAAAGGACGGGTTTTCTCCCATGCGTGATCAAGCGATATCGTCATATCGCCGGCGGGGCCTCTCCCTGACCGCGCGCGTCTCTTTGCTCCTGGTTTTTGTCGCCATCGTTCCGCTGCTCATCACCATCGTCGTCAGCCAGTTCATCTCTCTTCCTGCGCTGACTACGCAGGCCCGCACCTCTCTGGATACCGATTCCAGCGAGCGCGTGCAGCTGATCAGTAACTACCTGAATGAACGCCTGCTTGATGCCGAGACCCTCGTCCAGGTCCCCTCGGTGATCCAGTTCTTGCTCGCTCCTCCCGCCCAGCGCGAAGATCCGAACTTCAGCGTTCATTCACTCTACGCTCTCCAGGCGGGAATCAATCGCGATAACCGCTATGTGCTTTGGTGTCTCTTTGATGCTCAAGGCCACCTGGTACAGTACTGGCCGACGAACGTCCATCCGCAGAACCGCGGCCAGTCCCTCGTGCCTCTCCCCTACCTGCGGCGCGTCGACGCCAACCAGCTCTTTATCTCCGGCGTCTACTACGACAGCGCCCACAATAAGGCTTCGGTCGATATTTACGCTCCCATCACCTATCAGAAGCATGTGATCGGTTTTCTACGCGCTTCGTTGAATATCGATTTTATCTGGGACACGGTCAACAGTGAGACCGGCGCCAATGGGCCGGGCAGCTATGCTTTCTTGCTCGACGAGCGCGGGGTGCGCATCGCTGATCCCAATCCCGCACGCCGCTTCAAGGCTGTGGCCCCTCTCGCGGCCCAAGAGATGCAGGATATCAAGACTGAGGGCCTCTATGGCCTGCAGGGCGATCAGGACAGCCTGCCGCTGCTGGCCGACAGCACGCTGGCCCAGTCGCTGCATAGTAGCCAGACCTCTTCTTCCTTCGAGGCTACTCCTGCCAGCGAGCACGAGCCGTACGAGATTCTGCGCCACAAGATGACGGTTGTTCCCTGGACCTACTATGTGCTGAGCCCGGTCAGCACGGTGACGGCAGTGGTGAATAACCAGATGGTGAGCACTATTGTGATCGCGGCGGCCATGCTCTTGCTGGCCTCCTTTGTTGGCCTCTGGCTCGGACAGCGCATCACGCAGCCGATTCTGCGCTCGGTTGACCACCTGCGCCGCAGCAGTGAGTCGCTGCAAACGCTGGCGGCCAAGCAGCAGAGTTCGTCGAGCGAACAGCAGTGGGTGATCGATTCCGCCCAGGTGGGTCTGCAATCGGTGCAGTATTATACGGATGCGAGCAATGTGGCCGCACGTCAGTTGACCTCAATGGTGACGGAGCTGCTCCAGCGCTGGCCTCAGCTTGATGCTCGCACGGCCCAGCGAGCCTTGCAGGAGATGGCTACTACGGCGCGCTATATTGAGCAGGCCATCCAGTATCAGGAGACGAGCAACCAGAAGCTGGCAACGGCGATTAAGGTGACAACGCAGGTGAGCGAGCAGCTCGCGGCAGGCGCGACGTCGGCGACGAGCGCCGCCGAGCAGCTGGAGCAGGTGGTGCGCCAGCTCCGCCGCGTGGTTGGCCGCTAGCTGCCCGCGCTTTCTTCTTGGAGTTCGCAGGGCAATAGCTCAACGAGAGAGCAGTGGCAGGACGGTGCCGCGTCCGCGCGCGCATCGTCCTGTCGTTTTGTGAGCGCATGACGATGGAGGGTGTGGAATCATGTCCATCCAGTTTAGAGGAGAGCAGGCCGGCGAGCTGGTGCCGCTTGGTCCTATTGTACGCCTCCAGGTGCAGACGGCTCCGCTGAAGGTCGCCGGGGGCGAGGAAGGGCTGCGCTACGATCCCGCTCCGCTGCGGTCAGTGGCCCAGCTCTGGCTGTCTGTGGATGGCGTTTTCGCCCTACTGCCAGATGGCAGCCGCCTGCTCGATGTCCACCATCGAGCCTATCCGCGTTCACGCAATCGCAGCGGTAAGAATGGCGTGTCACTAGGCTTTACAGCCCATTACCAGGCGATGCGCACCCGCTTCGGGGAGCATGTGACGGACGGCTGCGCCGGCGAGAATATTTTGATCGCTACTGAGCAGCCGCTGCGCCTGGAGCAGATCGAGCATGGACTCCTGATTGTGAGAGCCTCTAGAGCACAGCCAGTCGCGCTGACCCGGCTGCGCGTGGCGACGCCTTGTCTGGAGTTTACGCGCTTTGCTCTGGGTCCAGAGGCCTGGTTTGCCTCTTCGCCGGAGCTGAAGGCGGCCCTGCAGTTTCTGGACCGGGGTCAGCGCGGCTTCTATGCAACCTGCCTTTCAGAGGAGGCGGTGGCTATCTCCTGCGGCGACCAGGTCTTTGCTTTGCCAGCCCCGGGAACGGGACGGGCAGAGGCCGCCGCAGGGTGAATAGAACAGGTCCGCTGCTTAGGCGACCGCCCGCTTGAGAGAGCACAGACCCCAGAAGAGGGCCAGGAGCGCGAAGGCGCCGGCACAAAGGTAGCCCTGCCAGACGGCTACGTCACCTAGCCTACCCAGGAAGAGGGCCCGCGCCCCATCCACAACATAGGCAAAGGGATTGAAGTGGGCTATCGCCCGCAATGGAGGGGGTGCCAGCGTCAGGGGCAGTAAGACGCCCGAGAGCAGCAGAAGCGGGACACTGACCATGTTGAGCAGGGACGAGAGGGCCTCAGCACTGCGCAAGAGAAAGGCCAGGGCATAGGAGCAGGCCGCCAGGCCCAGACCTAGCAGAACAAGCAGCAGGAGCGCCAGTAAGAGGCTACCAGGAGAGACTCGCAGCCCGAGCGGTAGGGCAATGAGACAGATCAGCAGCACCTGGATGAGCAGGGTCATTATGTCGAGCAGCACGCGGCTGAGCAAGAGAGCCGCCCGCGGTATAGGCGTAACAAGCAGACGCTCAATGAAGCCGCCCTGCAGTTCGACCACAAGCCCAAAGCCAACATAGCCTGTCCCAAAGAGGGCCATCATGACCAGGAGTCCAGGAACGTAGAAGGTCATGGCTTCTCCCGCCGCTATGGCCGGGATGCCGCTGAGGTTCTGCAGCAAGGGCGCAAAGAGGAGGAGATAACACAGCGGCTGAAAGAGGCCAAAGATGACCCAGATAGGATGACGCCAGGTCTGCCGGGCCTGGCGCAGCCAGAGATACCATACACTAGAGAAGAGAGACATGCTGCTCACTTTCCTTTCCAGGCGAAGGCAGACCAGGCACCAGGGCTGGCTGCCTCAGCCTGGGCCTTCTTCAGAGAGCGACCGGTATAGCGGTAGAAGACGTCATCCAACGAGGGCCGTTCCAGAACCAGACTGCTGACGGTCAGACCAGCCTCTTCTAACAGACGTAGCACAGCAGGAAGGGCGCTTTCCCCATGCTCAACAGAGAGGCGGAGCTGCTCGCTGTCTTCCTGGTGAACAGCCCGGACAAAGGGGCAGGTGCCCAGAAGATCGCTCGCTTGCTGTCTGACGTTGGCCGATGCAGATGGCGCCAGGGTGAGGATGAGGGTCTCACCTGCGCTCTCTTGCTTGAGCCGGGTAGGACTGCCATCAGCGATGATGCTCCCCTTATCGATGATCGCCACGCGCGTGCAGAGCTGATCAGCCTCGTCAAGATAGTGGGTGGTCAGAACGATGGTGGCCCCCTGCGCTCGCAGACCGCTCAGACAGTCCCAGAGCTGCCGCCGACTGACTGGATCAAGACCAAGGCTCGGTTCATCGAGCAGGAGCAGAGGAGGACGATGCACCAGGCCCAGCGCCAGATCGAGACGCCGACGCTGGCCGCCCGAGAGGGAGCTGACTGGCCTGCCGGCCAGGTCATTCAGCTCCAGCTGCTCTAACACTTCGCTCACCCGCCGCCACGCTGCTTGGCCTCGCAGGCCATACAGATGGACTTGCAAGAGGAGGTCTTGAAAAACTGTTGCCTGGATATCCGTACCTCCTTGTTGACCGATATAGCCGAGAGCACGGCGAACGCGCTCCGGGTGACGCCGCGGATCGGCTCCGGCAATGGTCACGCTTCCCCGGTCCGGCTGGAGCAAGGTGGCCAGTATCCGCAGCAGGGTGGTCTTGCCCGCCCCGTTCGGCCCAAGAAGACCAAAACATTCCCCCTCCGAGACGCTCAGAGAGAGACCCCGCAGGGCTTCAACGCTGCGACCTCGCCAGCGATAGCTTTTCCAGAGGTTGCTGACTCTGATGAGAGACATCGCTGTGCCTTCTCCTTTCGCTTTTATATACATACCGAATGTATGTATACGAGTTAAAAAAAACTGGCTCAGGAACGACGCAGGCCGCGAATGAAGATCTCGACGGCCTCGGTAGCGTAGGCACGCAGAGAAAAGGCGCTGGGATTGAGAAGCCAGAGGCTACTCAGGCCAACAATCAGGCTGTAGGCGGCGGTGGCCGCCTGCTCGGGAACGACCTCGGCGCGAATCTCGCCGGCCTCACGGGCGCGGCGCAGTAGAGCGGCAAAGTGGGCAATGCTGGCCTGAACAGCCTGCACCTTTTCCTCGATGCCGCTCTGCAGCTCGGGTAGCATACCTGTGCGCATAGTAGTTAGCTCCAACATAGCTCGAAAGTCGGCATCCTCTTCAGGGTAGCTGAGCCAGGCCAGCAGGATTGCTCGTAGCGTCTCCAGCGGGGCGCTGTCGCGCCGATAAAGCGGCAGCAGCTTGCGCGCGGCCCGCTCGTACTGCTCGCGCACCAGGGTATTGAACAGATCGGCCTTGCTGCCAAAATGCCACTGGATGGCTCCACGTGTGGTCCCGGCCCGGCGCGCAACTTCCTCTAGAGTAGTGGCCGCATAGCCGTGTTCCAGAAAACAGCTCAGGGCTGCCCGGAGCAGCTGCTCACGTGTCTGGGCCGCCGCTTCCCGCGTTCTCCTCATCGCTCGCTCCCTCTCACCTCTCTAAATACATACATACCACATGTATGTATTCTTGTCAAGGGAAAAGCTAGAGCTGATCAGCAAGCTGCCAGGTGAGACACCGCCGCCGCCGCTCAGCGTGAGCGGCGGCACCACTTTATTCGCCATAGGGTACCCAGATATTTTTGACCTGGGTCGCCTCGCGCAGAAACTCCTCGCCCTCGCCCTGGACGGGGTCGAGCCAATCGCGCGGATGGCCATAGTTGACCCAGGTACGCTTCATATTGCTGGCCGCGGCCAGCTCAACGCGCTTGCAGCCCTCGGCGCTGCCGAAGTACCAGACCGCCTCGACATCCTCGTGTTCGGCCAGGACCTGAACGAGCGGCTCGCGTTCGCCGGTGACGATATTGATGGCCCCGGCAGGCACATCGGAGGTCTCGAAGACCTGGTAGCAGTCGGTGGCGCTCAGTGGAGCCTGTGGCGAAGGGATCACCACCAGTGTATTACCCATCGCCAGCGCGGGGGCCGCCAGCGAGAGGAAGCCCAGCAGCGGAAACTCATCGGGGCAGGCCATGCCGATGACTCCTACTGGCTCACGCACGGCCAGGACCATCCCACGCAACGGTGGGCGGTGAATGCTGCCCTCGAACTTGTCGCACCAGGCGGCATAGCTGAAGAGGCGCGCGATGGCAGCCTGCACTTCTGCTGCGGCATCTGCATAGGGGCGGCCTGTCTGCTGGACCAGACGCAGAGCAAACTCTTGCTCGCGTGCGGCCAGGTTCTCAGCAATGTAGAAGAGGACCTGGGCCCGCTGGTGGGGAGAGGCTCCGCTCCAGGCGCGCGCCTTGTGGGCTGCCTCGACGGCATTGCGGATGTCCTTGCGGTTGCCAGCACCAACCTGGCCGATGATCATGCCCTGGGGATCGCGCACCGGCAGGCTGTAGCCGCTATCGGGGCGGACCTGCCTGCCGCCGATGAAGAGCTTGGGGGTGCGATCGATCGGCGGGATGCGCCCCGCCAGATCAGCAAAGACCTCGCTGCCGGCCAGAGCCACGCCATTGCTACCATGCTCAGCATGGCCGTTACCGCTATGGGCCTTGCTCTCGCCACTCGCCGAGGTCTCGGCCAGCCCACGGCGGCGCCCCGAGCGGGCCGCGGCGCCTTCCCAGCGAGGACGGACATACTCATAGAGGCCCTCCTTGCCACCCTCGCGTCCAAAGCCGCTCTCGCGATAGCCGCCGAAGCCACAGGCTGCGTCGAAGAGGTTGGTGGCGTTGATCCAGACGGTGCCCGCCTCTAAGCGTGCAGCCACCTCGAGGGCCAGGTTGATATTCTCGCTCCAGACGCTGGCCGCCAGACCATAGCGCGTGTTGTTGGCCAGCGTCACCGCTTCCTCCGGTGTACGGAAGGTCATGGCAACAAGCACGGGACCAAAGATCTCAACCTGGGCAATGGTCATGGCCGGAGCCACATTGGTGAAGAGGGTCGGCGGGAAGAAATAGCCCTCGCGTGGGCAGGCTGTCGACGGCTGCCAGAGCTGGGCCCCTTCTTCGACCCCGCGCTCGACCAGGCGGCGGATCTCGCGCAGCTGGGCCTCCGAGACGATCGCTCCGATATCGATGGCCTTATCCAGCGGATCGCCAACGCGCAGCTTTTCCATGCGCGCTCGCACCTTGGCGAGCAGGCGATCGGCGATGCTCTCCTGGACCAACAGGCGCGAGCCAGCGCAGCAGACCTGACCCTGGTTAAACCAGATGGCATCGACGACGCCTTCGACCACGCTGTCCAGGTCAGCGTCCTCAAAGACCACGAAAGGCGATTTGCCGCCCAGCTCTAGCGAGAGGCGCTTGCCAGAGCCGGCGGTCGCCCGGCGAATGGCACGACCTACCTCGGTAGAGCCGGTGAAGGCGATCTTGTTGACGTCGGGATGACGCACCAGAGCCTCGCCAACCTGCCCAGCCTCGCCGGTCACAATGTTGACAACCCCTGGCGGCAGACCAACCTCTTCGACAATCTCGGCGAATTTCATGGCCGTCAGGGGAGTGTAGCGCGCCGGCTTGAGGACGACTGTATTGCCCATTGCCAGGGCTGGCGCTACTTTCCAGGCCAGCATGAGCAGGGGGAAGTTCCAGGGAATGATCTGCCCCACGACCCCTAGCGGCTCGTAGCCAGCCAGCTCGCTCTCCATGAGCTGGGCCCAACCAGCATGATAGTAGAAATGGCGCGCAACCAGCGGAATATCGATGTCGCGCGTCTCGCGAATTGGCTTCCCATTATCCAGCGTCTCCAGAACCGCGAGCAGACGCGCATGCTTCTGTATATGGCGGGCAATGGCATAGAGGTAGCGCGCCCGCACATGGCCGGGGGTCTTGCTCCAGCTCGGGAAAGCCCGCCGCGCCGCGGCTACCGCGGCATCGACATCGGCAGCGTTGCCCGCGGCGACTCGCGCCAGAACTTTGCCCGTGGCCGGATTGATGGTCTCCAGATACTGACCGCTGGCCGGCTTGACCCGGCGATTGTTGATGAACAGGTCAAAGGGCTGGTGCTGGGCCAGCCACTGCAGGGCAGGCTCTGCCGTCTCGGGCGCCGGCCCATACTCCATTGATTCGAACAGCTCTAAGATACTCATAGCAGTGATGCGCCCCCTCCCTCAACGTCTCGCAAGAGAGCCGACGACAGGCCATCGGCACGGGCTATTGTATCCCGCCTCGCACCCCGGCGGCAAGTCCCCAGAAGTCCCCAGCTCACCACACCAGCCCGTCCCCCCACAGCAGGCGCACGGGCAGTCAAACGCGGCTAAGATGACGACGGCAGCCTCGCGCCTCTTCTCTTCAGACCATGTTCACAGAGGGTAGAGAGAGGAGTCTAGAACAGCCCGGGTTCTTACGTGGGTTACTTACTGACTGGGAGGGAAGCCGGGCGAGAGGGACCACAGGCCGCTCTCACCTGTAAAATGGTTGTTTTCATCATGAACTTCGAAGCTCCCAGCCATCTGGCTCCCGACCTTGATCATGCCCTCGAAGACCAGGCTAGCCTTGCCGCCGTAAATAGACACCGTAAAATGGATGACACCTTGCTGATTCAGCGTTCCTGAGCAAGGCCCACTCTGTCCCAGGCCACTGAAAAAGCCCGAGAAGCGACCTTGATGCTGCTGCAGGTGTGAAAGCACCAGCAGAGTGCGTGTGCTGGTCAGCAGATCCTGGGCAGTGCCTACATAATCGGTAAAGAGAGCCGGATAGGGATAGGCATCACCTGCCAGAGGCACCTGTGACGTGGCTTTGGCCGGCGCGCTCCCTGGGGCCGTCGACGACTGGGGCGCTAAGGAGCGCGCGACGAGCGAGTGCAGCGGGCTGCTCAGGCCAATCGCTACCGCTCCTGCTACCAGTGTCAGCACCAGAGCCAGGATGAGTGCGCTCAGCACCAGGCGGCGCCGCCGACGATGTGCCTGCCGGAGATTCTCCTGGGCCTTGCGTTCCGGGAATAACTCGGTCGAGGCTGCCATCGCCTCCAGCGAGGGCGTTGCTTCCCCGGGGGCCGTGGTCGCCTCTGGATCGAGGCGGGCGTGGCTGACGACAGCGCGCCAGAAGTCGCGCACACTGGCAAAGCGCTCCTGGCTGTTCAGCGCCAGGGCGCACTGGAGATCTTCGCTGACGGCACGCGGCAGCCCGGGCACCAGCTCGTGAGCGGGTCGTAGGGGATCACGCTCCGCTCCGTTTTGGAGGAGAAGCACGCGCTCAAAGGCATCGCAGGGAAACTGGCCCGTTAACAGTGTATAGAGCGTCGCCCCCAGTCCATAGACATCGGTGCGCACATCAGTCCTCCCTCGCCCCCCATACTGCTCCGGCGCCGCGTAACCAGGGGTTCCCTGACGAATCGTGGTCGTCATACCATCGGGAATATAGAGCTTGGCCAGGCCGAAATCGACCAGCACGGCCCCACGTCCAGCGGCAGGCACAATGATATTCGATGGCTTGATATCGCGATGGATGACGGGTGGCTGCTGGCTATGCAAATAGTCAAGAGCATCGATGATCGGCTCCAGAGTCGTCAGTAGATGCGCTAACGGGATGCGACGTCCAGGAGCAAGGCGTCGCAGTTCCTCCAGGTTGGCACCACGAATATAATCCATCACTAAATAGCTACGCTGGCTGCGTACGTCTTCGAAAAAGCGGTAGACCCGCGGCAAGGCCGGATGCTGCAAACGCATCAGCAAGCTGGCCTCCAGGGCCAGACTGCGCCGCTCACGCTCGGTGGTTGTGACGACCTCTTTGAGGGCGAAGAGCCTGCCGGAGCCACGTAGTTCCATCACCAGGTAGACCGAACCGAATCCCCCAGTGCCCAGGCAAGCTTCGACACGATAGCGGGCCTGGGCAGGATCTTTAATGATAGACCCTGTTCTTAGCCTGGTCTGTGTCCTCTGCATCGCTGACTCCAGCTTATCGACACGCTTGGGTACAATATCTGTTCCATTATACGAACCGCCCGATAGATAAACAAGGGTTATGCAATGATCTTGCTCTCCAACGCTCACTTGCTATCCTGGCAAAATGTGAGCTTCGTGATCACGAACACGACATTGCAACCGCAGAGATAACAAAGTTGCACCCTCTGCTCTGGTATGCTTTTGCCAGGATGACAGGAGAGAAAACTGGGCTTTTGCAGACAGGCCGTCCACTATCACTGCACGGAGACCGGGCAGATGAGCGATCCAGAGCATTTAGCTATACTCAAGCAGGGTGTGCACGCCTGGAACCATTGGCGTCAGCAGGCGCAGCCCCTGATATTTTGGAGGCCATCCCCTCTCTATGGCCAGGGACCAGACCTTAGCGGCGCCGATCTGCGCGAAGCAGACCTGGCCGGCATTAATCTCGACCATACGAATTTGCGCGGCGCCAATCTGAGCGAGGCCAATCTGAAAGGTGCCAGCCTGCTTCTGGCCGATCTGCGTAACGCTAATCTCCAGCGGGCTAATCTCTGCCGGGCCCGTGTAACTGCCGATCTGCGCAACGCGGATCTACGTGGGGCCCTTCTGGCGGGCGCGGATCTGCGCGGCTCCTGGCTCGATGTGAGTATCAGATTGGAGGGAGTTCTTTTGCAGGACGCTGAGCACGGCAGCACACGGCTTGCTGGCCTTGACTGGTCGCAGGTCAAGCTGGCAGCCATCGATTGGGAGCAGGTCACTATCCTGGGCGATGAAGAGCTGCTCTTTGCTCCATTACAGCCCGGAGACGCGCCGATCGCTCTGAATAAGCGCCTGGAGGAATACGAGCGTCTCTGGCAGTATGAGAGCGCGATCCGCTCCTACGAGTCCCTCAGCCAGGCTTTGCAGGAGCAGGGATTGCCAGCCCTGGCTACACGCTTCCGGGAACGGGCGCGCTTGCTTCGACAGCACCCGGAATATCGAGAACTTCGGCAACACCATCGAAAAGAGCGCAGCCTGAGAGCAGCCCTGGACACGGCCATTGCACTACTGAGGTGGGGAAGCCTTCCAGGCGGCCTGGCCCTGGCTAGCTGGGGCCTGGCTCTGGTTCTCTGGCAGCACTGGCCTGGTCTGGTTCCTTTGCTGCTGGGCATGCTCGTCTTTGCCAGCAGCTTGTTTTCGGAGCTCAGAGAGAGAAAGCCTGCTGTTCCCCGGAGCCTGGTCCTGGCGCAAGTCCTCGCAACGACGGGGCTGGTCGCCAGCATAGCGCTCTTCGTGCTGGGTCCACTCCTGCTCGTTGCTCGGAAGGCGGGAGTCGCCGTGAGCCTCTTGCTCTCCCTCTTCGGAGGAAGCCTCTATCTGGTGAGCATCTTCAGCCTACGCTCTCAGCAAGGCTCCTCCATCTTCGCTCGCTTCTCTGTGATAAGTCTCCTCCCGCTCTGCATCCTCCTGCTTCCTGGCCTGCTATGTATCGTTGGACCATCTTCCTCGCGCCCTGCGATGCTCTTTGAATCGCTGATCTTACTCCTCCTTGCTTCTTCAAAATTCTTGATAGGGAGAGCACAGTGATCTATGCAGAGCAGTATTTTCAGAGCAGATTGCAGCTGTCAGGGGCTACAGAGAGAATGCCTGATGCAAAAATTTCACTTTACTCGTAACCATCATTGTCCGTTCTATCACCAGAAAGCACTTCTGTTTGGGAGCAAGCCCAACCGACCAAAGGGAGGGACAAGTCGATCTCAGGAGGAGAGTTTATGAGAAACAGCCCCCATCGCCATCCCAAGATGGGCAGCCTTCTAGGGCTGCTTGCCGTGCTCTGTTTTGCTGCGCTCGCCTGGGCCCCGGGTCTCGGCTTCGCCCAGAAGGCAGCGGCCTCCCCCTCGGCCTTTGTGCGTATCATGCATGCCTCACCCGATATCGGTGTGGCCGACGTCTTTCTCGATGGGCAGCGGGCCTTGAGCAACTTCCAGTTCGGCACGGTCACCGACTATCTGGCCATCCCACCAGGGCCACACAAGGTGCAGGTGGCGCTGATCGGCAAGGGACCAGATGCAGCGGTGATTACGCAGACCCTGTCAGTTGAGCCAGGCTTCGCTTATACGGTGGCGGCTATTGGTGTCCAGGCGACTGGCTTATCGCTGGTGGTTTTCAAGGAGGATAATAGTCTGGCCACCGGCAAGGCCAAGTTGCGCTTCTATCACCTCTCGCCCGAGGGCGGGCCGGCCACGCTGACCGCCAATGGTGCTCCGCTGATTAAGAATCTGCAGTATCTGCAGGCCAGTGACTACACTCTCCTGGCCCCAGGGCGCTACACCTTCGATGTGGACCTGGCGCAGCAACACATCTCTCAGCAGACAACGCTGGAGGTGGCTGCCAACCAGATTACCAGTATTTTCAGCATCGGGCTACCGCTGGGGACGCCAAAGCTGGAGCTGGTAGCGCGTCAGGTTGCGGGAACGCCCGGCCTGCCAGACACCGGTAGCGACCCCGGAACCTCTGCCAATCCGTCTGCTCAGGTCGGCGTGCCTGTGGCCTTGCCGCTGGTCCTGACACTGCTCTTGCTTTTGATCGGTGGATCGACAACTCTCTTGCTGCGCAGCCGACGCTAAAAGTAGACGGAGGCAGAAGGCGCGGTCACAGGTTCAAGACCGCGGTCGGCGTTGGCAGCCGAGGAGTCTTCTCTCAGGCAGAAGGATACCTGGGTTGCAGTTGCTGCTGAGGGCCTGCTCTCTGTTGTTGGCTGTCTTGCTCTTGCTGACCAGCTGTGGCACGCCCGGAGCGGCCCTTGTTCAAACTCACGTCCGCGATGGTCAACCGCTGGTGGTGGGAGAGGCCAGCCTTCCTGATCACTCGCCGCGCGCACAGAGCGGGCCGCCAGGGCTGCCGACCCATCTGCGCATCCCGACCATCGGCGTGAATGCCACCATCGAGGCGGTCGGGGTAACGGCCAGCGGCGAGCTAGAGGTGCCAGCGCGCCAACCCTGGGATGATGTGGGCTGGTATCGGCTCGGCCCGCGCCCCGGCGAGCGTGGCAGCGCGGTTATCGATGGCCATCTCGATCGTCCCGGGGGAGCGCCAGCTGTCTTTTGGCGCCTGCGCGAGTTGCAGCCGGGCGCCCTTGTTCAGGTGCTCGATAGCCAGGGGCACTGGTGGTCTTTCCGGGTGCGCACGCTGGCCTACTATCCCCCGCAGCAGGCCCCTTTGCAGCAGATTTTCGCCGATACCAGTGGCCACTACCTCAATCTGATCACCTGCGCTGGCGACTGGATCGCCAGCGAGCATCAGACACAGCTTCGCCTTGTCGTCTATACAACACTGGTCACTTGAACGCGGGACAGGCAGGCCCCCGTCCACGTCAGGCCGGCGAGCCGGCTCTTTCGGTCATGACCCTGAGCCTGGATCACTAGACCAGGGGATTATAGTGAGCGGCGGCGTAATGGCCGGTGACGAAGTAGGAGAGCTGGCGCTCGATGTCGGAGAGCAGCCCACTGGCTCCAATGCGGAAGAGGCGACCGCTGAGCCACTCATCGCCTAGCTCTTCTTTCATGAGGATCAGCCAGTCGAGGGCCGTCTTGGCGCTGCGAATGCCGCCAGCAGGCTTCAGGCCAACCCGATAGCCCGTGCGCTCGTAGTACTCGCGGATGGCGCGCGTCATGACCAGGCCCACCGGCAGAGTCGCATTGACGGCTTCCTTGCCGGTAGAGGTCTTAATGAAATCAGCCCCAGCCATCATGCAGACCAGACTGGCCATGCCAACGTTGCGCAGCGTGGCCAGCTCGTGCGTGGCCAGGATGGTCTTCATGTGGGCTTCGCCACAGGCAATGCGGAAGGCTCGCACTTCGTCATAGAGGGCCTGCCAGTTGCCGGTCAGGACGTGGGCACGCGAGATGACCACGTCGATCTCACGAGCACCGGCACGCACCGAAGCCGCGATTTCTGCCAGCTTTTGGTCCAGCGCGATCTGGCCGGCAGGGAAGCCAGTGGAAACGGCGGCCACAGGAATCTGGGTACCGCGCAGGGCCGCCACAGCCACCGGGACCAGGTTGTGATAGACGCAGACTGCCGCTACCTGGACACGCTCCTCGGGGACTCCAAGCGCCTCCAGCAGCTCGCTGCGCACAGGATGGCGCGCTTTGGCACACAGCCGGCGCACCGTGCCGGGCGTGTCGTCCCCAGCCAGGGTGGTGAGGTCCAGACAGGTGATGGCTCGAAGCAGCCAGGCAGCCTGCCATTCGCGCTTGACGGTGCGGCGCGTCGGCAGAGTGGCCGCCCGGCGCTCGACGGCGCTGCGATTGGCGCGCACTTCCCGCAGCCAGCCCAGATCAAGCGGCACACCAGGATTACGTGTATCTCGTGGCTGGCCTTGCTCTTCTTGAGCGGGCGCCGGCTGCTGCTCTGGATGCGCACTTACGCTTTGCTCTTGCGCCTCTGGCTCTCTTTTAATGGTAGTCACTGCTCTTCCCCCCATAACATTGGTGGGCTCCACTTGCAGGCTGGCGCTGCCCCAGACGGGTTCTCACTGGACGCGCCAGCACCAACAGTTGCCCAACCTGAGTCGAAGGCCCGCTTCGCTTCAGCTCCCTTCGCTTCTTTGCCCTCTATCATCTTGCACGAGCCAGGCTTTGTCAAGGTGCCGCTCACTTGCTTGTCTGCCGCAACGGCTCGGACGAGAACGAAGGTGAGGGCGAAGCAGCCGGGGGAATGACCGGCAGGACCAGAGCCGAAGGATGAGCATGATCGTGGTAGATGCGCTGCTCGGCCACCGCCATCTCGCTGGTCAGGCCCAGCGTCGCCCCGGTATTCAGATTGCGGTCGTACTTGGGGAAGG
Source organism: Thermogemmatispora onikobensis (assembly GCF_001748285.1). Taxonomy (NCBI): domain Bacteria; kingdom Bacillati; phylum Chloroflexota; class Ktedonobacteria; order Thermogemmatisporales; family Thermogemmatisporaceae; genus Thermogemmatispora; species Thermogemmatispora onikobensis. The sequence continues at coordinate 20,586 of NZ_BDGT01000019.1, forward strand.
CGCTAGAGCTGAGCTGGAGGCCAATACGATGGCCCGCCTTGAAGAGCTGAGCCGTGTTCCAGCAGTCGATCTCATAGCGATAGATGCGACCTGGCTCGATCAGCGTGGGATGCTCCATGCCTTCGCGGAAGCGAGCGCGGACCATGCCGTCGCAGAGGCGCTGACGAAAGCCGTTCGGCCAGACGTCGAAGAGCATGGCCATAAAGTCGGTATCGGGCGCTGACGAGGAGGCGTACAGCTCAAGGCGCACGGGGCCTGTGACCTCCAGGTCCTCTCGAAGCGGCTCGCTGACATAGACCAGCACGTCATCACGGCGCTGGATAGCGGCGTAATCGTCGGGGCCACCGATCTGCATCGAGGTTGGCTCAGTGATGAAAGGCACGGGCCGCGCAGGATCGTAGCGGTAGCTGTCATACGGCTCATCGGCCTCGGGAGGCCTGGTAGAGAGGTGCCCATCGCCAAAACCGCTGTTGGCAGCCCCGCCGCTGTGCAGGTAGAAGCGTGTCCAGCGCGTACGCGCCAGAGGCCACTCCTGCTCATCGCGCCAGTAATTGGCCCCCATGATGAAAAGGCGCACCGGTGCCGGCGGCGGCTCCAGGCGGCGCCCCTTGAGGAAGCGATCGAACCAGCGTCGTTCTTCGGCATCGAGGTCGATCAGAGCCTGGGGGCCGAAGTCGATCTCTCCAAGCCGCCTGCTCGCGTTCACCTGGTGGCCCCAGGGACCCATGAGCAGGCGCTGATTGGTGCGGGCTGCGGGTGTCGCGGCGCGCGTGGTCATCCCAATGTAATTGAGCGGGGTGCCGATCTGCTCGTCATCGTACCAACCGGAGATATGCAGCACCGGCACAGCCAGCTCTTCAAAGCGGCGCTGGTAGCAAAGGGGCAACCAGTAGTCATCAAGTGCGGCATGAGCGATCTGTTCGCGCCAGTTGGGATTGAAGCGCCCGGCGCGCTCATCCATTGTCAGCAGGGGGAGATGCCAATAGACCTGTTCCCAGTTGACCAGCTCCATTGGCTGATTGACGCGCCCGCTGACGTAGTGCTCCCAGCAGAGGTGCATGGGACTGGGAAGGCCGGTCGGTATCTCGACAAAGGGGTCGGAGGGCGCGACCAGCACCACCATCGCCTTGAGATGAGGCGGCTGCTCCAGAGCTGCGAGCCACTGAATGCGGCCCGCGTAGGAGGCGCCCAGCGTGCCTACATTGCCATCGCACCAGTCCTGAGCAGCACACCATTCGATGGCATCGTAGCCATCAGGTCCCTCATGGCGATAAGGGACGAATTCGCCGTCAGAGTCGCCGCGTCCCCGTACGTCCATCGCCACAAAGGCATAGCCATAGCGCACAAAGGCCAGGGCCCGCTGAGCTACTTGCGCCTGGGCTTTTAGATAGGGCGTGCGCAGGAGAATCGCCGGCCACGGCCCCTTGCCCTGGATCGGCAGATAGACATCGGCGGAGAGCGTGACCCCGTCGCGCAGCGGGACGCGACGGTTGAAGAGCACGCGCGCCTGATTTGGCACCGAGAGAGGCATCACTGTGTGTCCTTCCTCGCCTATTGTGCTGTGGTCTCATAGCAAATATCAGCAGCTATAGCCGCTGGCGCTCCGCAGCGGCAGGCAAGCTTGCGAAGCGCCAGCGAGAAAAGAAAAGAGAAGCAAAGCAGGCATGCTTTCTTCTTCTTCTGTCCCCGTCGCTCAGGCGGGGAAGCTCGCCTTCTGCTGAGCGTGGAAGGGCGCCAGGGCCTCATTGGCCGTGACGCTTCCCTCCAGGCGCGCAACCAGCTGGGCGAAGTGGCTCCCTGGAAAGGCCAGCACCATCTGGGACGGCTCCATGCCCACATAGGTGCGCGCCCCCACACAGCCGAAGCTGAGAGAAGGCTGGCCTGTGCGCAACGTGCGGGGAATGATCCCACAGGTTGGGCGCCCAAAGGCGAGCTGGCCCCCTTCCAGCCAATTGGCCGCACCTTGGGCCTCGGCGACCAGCATGGTCTGCCGGGCATTCAAGAGCGCCAGCACGATATCTGGCTCGACAGGGAAGCGATCGAGACGCCCATAGATAATGGCCGTGTGCTCCTTCTCCACAACCGGCAGACCGCGCAGCTCCTCGGGAGAGAAGTAGCCAACGTTGGCCATTGTCTGCACGAGCGCGCGCGCCCGCTCGTCGAGGGCGTCGGGTGAGAGGAAGCCCATTGTGATCATCCCGATAGGGCACTGCTGATGATCGTCAGCGGTTGCATAGAAGACGCCCTGTTCGGCCAGGCGCCAGAAGGTGCAGGCCGAGGGGACCCCCGTAGTCGTATGCTCAATCCCTGGGGGCACCTCCTCGACAAAGGCCAACCCTACCGGGGGCCTGACCAGCTCTAACAAGGCAGTAAAGCGCTCTACTAAATCCCGATCGATCACACAAAACCATCCTTCCCAGAAACAGAGACCAGAAGCAGAAACGCCTCAGCCGCTCAGCGATCAGTCAGCGGTCCCCATCAGCTTCCTCTCAAAGCATGCGGCGAGCGCGGGCAGAGAGACCCTTGAGCCAATTCCGCTGGCCCGCCGTCGGAGCAAAGTCCGGGTAGCGCAAGCGCTGGGCCATGTTATACAGAAACTGGCGCTCGTTGTCTCTGAGCGCGATGCGCCCGCTCTCCAGCAGCGTCAGCAGCTCCTGGACCTGATCGCGCATGAGGGCCAGCTCAGAGGCCGAGGGTCGCACCTCGTCCGCCGTTTCCCGCCCACTTCTGCGCGGATCAGCTTCGAACCTGGCGCCAGAACGGGCCTCCGGCTGCTGCGAGCGCAGCCACTGCTCGTAAGCGGCGCGATCATCTTGCCAGGCGCCCAGTCCGGCCAGCTCATCGGCGCGCTCATTGAGGGCCTGCCCGGCGTGACCGCGCACCCAGCTAAAGGACAAAGGAGCTGTACGGTGATTGGCCAGCCACCGGAACAGCTGCCAGAGGTCGGGGTTCATACGCGCCTTGTAGTCTCCCGTCGCCACCTTGATCGTGTACTGACTGTCGCTCCAGATCTTGAGCGGGCGATCCGGCGGGGCCAGGCTCAGCGCTGCCAGCAAGGCTGCAATTTCAGCCCGGTTATTAGTCGTTGTGACCGAGGGAGGAATATGTCCGTGGGCCTCGATGCGTTCGGCAGGGAGCTCGGTCAGCGGCAGATCGAGCCGCTCGACCGGCACCAGAATAGCGCTCCAACCAGCGGGACCTCCCGGATTCTTGATGCAGGCTCCATCGGTATAGGCGACGACCGCTGGCCTTCTTCTGAGGGCCGAGCGCACTTCCTCAGCTGAAAAGCCGGCCAGCGCCTCTTTGACCGAACGCCACTCCAGCGATTCTGTCTCCTGACTCACTCACTGCACCATTCAACCTGTTAATCAATCATAGCCGCGCCCACTCGTCCCACCTCACCCACGCGCGCCAGCGCCGAGAGAGGTAAGGGGCAACGGCTGCCATTCGACGATGGCAAACAGTACGGCCCCATGATACGGCCCGGAGGGGCCTGCCGTCAAGCAAGCCGTCTCTGTAGAGAACAAGGGGGCAGCCGGTTCGAGGCAGGTCGCGACCGGGCCAAACGAGATTGTCAGGCACACCCAGCTGAGGAGATAGCATTGCCCTCGTGCGTGCGCAGCGTTGGCGGGCGGCCAGGGCCTCCAGCAGGTCCAGCAGCCCATTGAGGGAGGGGGAAGGGGAGAGAGGGAGAGAGCGCCGGAACGTGACTCAAGGCGCGGGTGGCAGGTCCGTTCTGCCGCCGACAGTACTCGCGCTGGCAGCAGAACGGACCTATCAACGCTAGCGGAGAGAGCTAGTGATGAATCAGCGCCTTGACCGCTTGAGCGATATGGTGGGCATCGATGCCGGCTTCTTCCAGCTGCTCCATAGGCTTGGCCGAGCCAGGCATCTCCTGGACAGCCAGCTTGACCACGCGCGGCAGCGGCCCAGCGCGCTGTGTAAAGGCCTCCAGCACCGCCTCGCCCAGGCCACCCTCCGGCCAGTGATCTTCAACCGTCACAATGCGCTGCTTCGTCTCATCAGCTGCCTGAAACAGCGTCTCCTCATCGATCGGCTTGACCGAATAGGCATCGATCACTCGCACCAGAATGCCCTCGGACTTCAGGTACTCATAGGCCTTGAGGGCCTCGTGGACCGTGATACCAGCCGCCACGATCGTGGCCTGATCATTCTCCGAGCTGCGCAGCACCTTACTCCCACCGATGGGAAACTCCTCATCGGGGCTATAGATCACCGGCGTCTTCTCGCGCGTTGTGCGCAGATAGACGATGCCACCGTGCTCCGCCATCTGAGCCACCAGCTTCGCCGTCTGGTTGGCATCGCAAGGATAGAGCACCGTGCTGCCGAAGACGGCCCGCATCATGGCCAGGTCCTCCAGGCCCATCTGAGAAGGCCCATCCTCACCGATCGAAACACCGGCGTGCGAGCCACAGAGACGGATATTGGCGCGCGAAATGGCCCCCATACGGATAAAGTCATAGGCGCGCGTCAGGAAGGCCGCGAAGGTCGAGGCGAAGGGAATGCGCTGGCGGACGCTCATGGCGATGGCCGTCGCGATCATTTGCTGCTCCGCGATGTACTGCTCAAAGTAGCGCTCGGGGTAGGCTTTGGCGAACTCCTCAGCGTAGGTCGAGTTGCTGACTTCGCCATCGAGGGCCACCACCTCAGGATAGGCCGCCCCCAAAGCCTTGAGTACATCGCCATAGGCCCTGCGCGTAGGCACTTCCTGACCACTAGCGTAGCGCGGCAGTTCCAGAGGCTTGCGCTCGCCCGCAGCAGCCGGCTGCAGATTCTCGGGCTTCTGTACCGTGAAGATCTGGCTGCGCACATGAGGCAGCTCGGTCAGGGCCTTCTCCTCCTGCTCCTTGCTGAGGGCCTTGCCATGCCAGCCCTCGGCATTCTCCAGGAACGAGACCCCTTTGCCTTTGACCGTGCGGGCGATGATCAGCGTGGGGGCCCCTTCCGCCTTCATGGCCTGGGCATAGGCACGATCGATCTCCTCGTAGTTATGCCCATCGATGACCAGCGCCCGCCAGCCGAAAGCCTCAGCTCGCTCAGCGTAGGCTGCTGTATTCCAGCCCAGCATCGTCTCGCCGCGCTGGCCCAGGCGATTGCAGTCGAGAATTCCAATCAGATTATCCAGCTTATAGTGAGCGGCATGCTCGATGGCCTCCCAGACCGAGCCTTCGGCCATCTCGCTATCTCCCAGCAGCACCCAGACGCGATACGGCAGCTTATCCAGATACTTGCCGGCCAGGGCGATCCCCACACCGATCGGCAGACCCTGGCCAAGGGAGCCGGTCGCCACCTCCACCCAGGGCAAGACCGGCGTCGGGTGCCCCTCTAACCGGCTACCGCGCTTGCGCAGGGTCAGGAACTCCTCGTCGGTAACGGCACCCGCCGCCTTGTACATGGCATAGAGCAGCGGCGCCGCATGGCCCTTGGAGAAGATCAGATGGTCGTTGTTCGGATGGTGTGGATTGTCAAAGTCGTAGCGCAGATAGCTGACCAGCAGGACTGCCATCAAATCGGCGGCAGAGAGCGAGGAGGTCGGATGTCCCGAGCCTGCCGCGGTCGTACAGCGAATACTATCTACGCGCAACTGCTGAGCAAGGTTGGTCCATTGCTCAACCTGAGTCTGAGCCTGAGTTGTTGTCATCAGCCAATCCTCTTGCCTTCCTTATGTGTGTGTGTCGTTCTCTTGCTACTCGACGAATACGGTTCTATTGTAGGACAACTGCCCCCCTCGGGCAAGCTGATGCTCGTTCGCTCACACTGCCAGAGTGCTTCCTTGCACCAGGTTACTCCACGCTCTATGCGTGAGTGAGTGAGTGAGTGAGTAAGTGAGACGGGAAGCCGGCCTGATCAGCCGCCGCCAGCCTCGCCAGCCAGAATCACAACCTTGAGCGCCTCGCCTGGTTGGGCCACCAAACGGAAAGCCTGCGCCGCCTCCTGCAGGGGGAAACGGTGAGTGATGACGCTTTCGGCGCGGACCCGTCCCGTGGCCAGCAAGTCAAGGGCCTGGCGCGTCTCATAGGGGCCGGCAGAGTAACTGGTACGCAGCGTAATCTCGCGGAAGAATAGCTCGTTTGGTGTAACGGGAAGCTGCTCCTCCGGCGGCGGCGGCGCAAAGAGCAGCACCGTGCCGCCCGGTCCCACGAGATCCAACCCCTGACGCATGGCCTGGACCTTCGACGGCGTCACAATGACCACATCGGGCTTGCGCCCCTCGTTGGCGGCGAGCACACGCGGCAGCAGCGGCTCCCCTTCTGGATCAAAGGCCAGGTCGGCCCCTGCCTCTAGTGCCCGCTGGCGTCGGTAGGCAATCGGGTCCACAACCATTACACGCACAGCTCCTCGTAGGCGCGCCAGCTGGGCAAGCATGATGCCATTGCTGCCTGCCCCTAGAATGAGGACACGATCGCCGGCCTGGATCATGGCGCGCTCAATACCGCGAATACAACAGGCCAGCGGCTCGATCAACGTGGCCGCCTCGAAAGAGAGCGAGGCGGGTAGCGGCAGAACGTCGCGTTCAACGTTGGGAGCAGGGACCCGAATATATTCGGCCAGGCCCCCGGGATCAAGACGGGTAGCGCGGAAGGTCGGACATTGTGAGAAGGCTCCTCGCTGGCAATAGTGGCAGACCATGCACGGCACATGATGGTGCACAAAGACACGGTCTCCCACCTTGAACTGCTCCACGCCCTCCCCAACAGCCTCGACTACGCCCACCGGCTCGTGACCAGGATAGAGCGGGGCCCGCGGGCGCATATACCACTCCATGACATCGCTGGCGCAGATGCCACAGGCCACCAGTCGCACCAGCAGCTCGCCGGGACCGATGGCCGGCTCCGGCAGCTCCACGACCCGCACGTCCTGGTTGCTGTGATACTCAACGGCACGCATACTGCTCGTTCGCCCCCGCCCGCTCATCTTTTGGCCGGGACGACGCACAGGAAGCCAAAGGCTTCGTCGCCCAGGGCAAAGAATTGATGAATCTCGTTGCCCGGAATATAGATGGCATCGCCTGCGCGCACCTCGTGCTCTTCGTCACCCAGGCGCAGGCGCGCCCGCCCATGCAGCACATAGACGCCGTGATCATGGGCATGCTGGTCCAGCGAGGTATGCCCGCCCGGCTGCACAGCAAAATAGCGCAGATGGAAGTTCTGCGCTCCTTCGTCGTTGCCGATCAGGATCTGGCGCGTTGCATCCTTGGCCCGGCTATTCTCCGGTCCATAGGCCCGCACCGGTACGCCTTCCCAGCGCAGCTCTCCTTGCTCCTGAGACTGGAGACGATGAATCACACCCATGCAAATCTACTCCTCTTGCACAGCTTAACAGCTCATCACCTGGCCAGCTGCTCGCAGCCCTCATACCCCAAGCTACACGGCTCCGTCCCCAATGGGGGGCCAGCTTTCAGCCAGAGAGATCGACAGGCCGACAGGCAGGCCGACAGACAGGTCAACAGAGAAAGAGAACAGGCGGACTGCCTCAACTGGCCCGGGCCTGGCCTCACCACCCTCACCACCGGGCATGAGGCCCCGTCTGTCTGTCTGTCTGTCTGTCGGCCTGCCTGTCTGGTCCGCTCGTCTGCCTTTGTTGCTGCCGTCTGCCCAGCTTACGCTATAGATTCTAGCATATGCTGCAGCTCAGCGGCGCTCTCAGCCTGCAGCAGGCGCTGGGCCTGCTCTCGCCAATAGGCCAGGGGCTGACGCGCGAGCCGCTCCTTGACGGCCAGCAGAGCTGGCGGGTTCATGCTCAGCTCGCGGACCCCGAGGCCGACCAGCAAAGGACCGATCAGGGGATCGCCCGCCAGCTCGCCACAGACGGCGACCAGGCGCCCATGTTGCTGACCGGCCCGCGCCACCTGGGCAATGGCCCGCCAGACCGCTGGCTCCAGGCGCCCAAAGAGCGAGGCTACGCGCCCATTGGTGCGATCGACCGCCATGACGTATTGATAGAGATCATTGGTGCCGATGCTAAAGAAATCGACTGCGCGCGCCAGGACATCGGCCATCAAGGCGGCAGCAGGCGTCTCGACCATGATGCCAACCGCCGGCCTCGGCGTGAGCTGTAGCCCCTGCCCCTCCAGCTCGGCGAGTACCTCCTCAGTGAGAGCACGCAGGCGTCGCACCTCTTCCAGAGTGGCAATCATAGGAAACATAATCTGCAGGGTAATACCCGTAGCGTGAGCGGCGCGCAGCAAAGCCCGCAGCTGCTGGCGAAGCAGCTCTTCATGGCAGAGATGGATACGCGCCCCGCGCAGACCAAGGGCCGGATTGGCTTCCTGCAGCGATCCAATGAGCACTTCCAGCGCTGGAAAGGGCTTGTCAGCCCCTGCGTCGAGCGTGCGGGCAATGATGGTCTTGCCTGCCGGCTGCCCGGCGGCGAAGGCGTGGAAGAGACGTCGATAGGCCGTCTCCTGCTCCTCTTCGTCGGGGAACTGCTCCCGACCACCAAAGAGAAACTCAGTGCGCAGCAAGCCAATCCCCTCGGCCCCCAAGGCGGCAGCCTGCTTTGCTCCCTCCTCATCGCCTACGTTGGCAAAGATGGCAACTGGGGTCCCATCAGCGGTCGCGCCCGGACGCCCGCGCCAACGCTCACGTTGCTGCTGTCGCTCTGCTCGTTCCTGCTGTTGCTGCTGCACCCTTTGCTGCAGTTCACGCTCCTGCTCGGGCGTCAGCTGCAGATAGAGCAGGCCGCGCCCGCCGTCCAGGGCAATACGCTGACCGGGCGTCAGTTGAGCAAAGAGATCGGGAGAGAGGCCGCTGACGGCAGGAATCTCCAGAGAGCGGGCGATAATGGCGGCGTGGGTCGTCGGGCCACCGAACACAGTGCAAATACCGGCCACAAGCTTTGGATCAAGAGTAGCGGTATCGGAAGGTGTCAGATCGTCAGCGACAAGAATCACCGGCTCCCGCACACTGGCGGGCTGGGGCAGCAGAGAAGTAGCAGGGGTTCCCGAAAGCAGGCGCAGGACTCTTCCGGTGGCGTCGCGCACATCGCTGGCGCGCGCCGCCAGCAGTTCATCGTCGAGTGCGGCCAGGACCTGGGCATTCTCCTCGGCAACCTCGCGTAGGGCCTGCTCGGCGGAAAGACTCTGCTGGCTGATGCGCTCAATAGCGGCATCCAGGATTTCAGGGTCCTGCAGAATCAACTGATGAGCCTCAAAAATAGCGGCCTCTTCCTTGCCCACCGTGCGCGCAACCTGGGCGGTCAAAGCCTGCAGCTCGGCCACTGCCTGCTCAACTGCCGCACGCAGGCGCTGCTGCTCCTCGGCGACCTGGTCCGGCGTCAGCTTGCGGCCCTTGCCTGCAGCCGCTGGCTGAGGTTGAGATGGCTGTTGCAGGGCAGGAGAATGGTAGAGCCAGATCGGTCCGACAGCCAGGCCGGGCGAGAGCGGGACGAGGCGAAGCGGAAGCGGGACCGAAGACGGGGAAGGGGTGGGCGCCTGGAATGTCTGTTCATGCTCAGACACAGTGACACAACCTCCTGAGAATCGCAGCCGCGGATGGTGCCAACCCTGCGGCGGGTAGCGATGGGCGCGCCTGGCGCTGCGCGTGGGCATCGGTGCCAAACTGAAATGATGTTCTTATTATCCGGCAAAAATGGTGGGGGTGCAAGAGCGATCGCTTCTCAACCTTTCCAGCAGGCAGGGGGCAGAGCAGGCTCCTGCCCAGGTCGGCCCGGCCTTACCGGTCGCTCCGATGGCGCCTGAAGGAGCGAGGCCTGTTTACAGGACGCTCAGCAACGGTATATACTCCTCAGCGAAGCCACCAGAAGGCGACTTCTTACGAGAGTCGGGAGGAACCAATGCCGGGCAAACGCCATGCTATCGTGATCCACAGTCCCCATTCTGGCCGGGCCCCGCAGCTTGAAGAAGCCCTCAAGTTGCTGCAAGAGGCTGGCATCGAGCTGGTGAGAGTTGAGCCGATTACGAGCCTGAACGAGCTACCCCCGCAGGGGGCTACCTGGCTGGCCCAGGGCATCGATCTGGCCATCGCGGCAGGAGGCGACGGCCTGGTCGGCGGCATGATCAGGCACGTGATCAAAACTGGGCCGCGGCTGGCCATCCTGCCACTGGGCACGGCCAACGACACTGCCCGCTCGCTGGCCATTCCCCAGGACCTGGCCGGTGCTGTCGAGGTAATTGTGGCCGGCCAGGAGGCGGCGGTCGACGTCGGCATGGCCCTTCCGACAGCGGCCTCTTCTTCAGCCTCTGGCCTTAGCGACGAGGAGGAGGCCGGGAGCGACTACTTCTGTCATACCCTCACGATCGGGCTGAATGTCGAATTCGCGCGCCTTGCGACCAGCAGCGAGATGCGCGAGCGTTTCGGCGCCATGACCTACCCAGTGGCGGCGCTGGAAGCTCTGCGTGCACACGAGCCGCTAGAAGTGGTTCTGAAGTTTGAGGGGCTTTCCGGGCCTGCTTCCGCCAGGCAGTCGGAGGACGAGCTGCGCTATCAGGTGCTGCAGGTCGCGGTGATCAATGCCCCTGTCTTTGGCGGCCCGCTGCAGCTCAGCATTCCAGGCGCCAGCGTGACTGACCACTTGCTCGATATTGTCGCGGTCCAGGGACCGGACTGGAAGGAAATCGCGGCGGCCATCGGCCAGCTCTTCGCGGGCAGTGAGGGCACGCAGGGCGAGGCAAGCGCAGGGACGACTCGTCACCCCGCCGAGTTGACAACCTTGCCGGGCTTGCATCACTGGAGAGCTTCCAGTGTCACGATCAGCACGCCCGCCGGACCTTGCGAGGTGACTCTGGATGGCGAGGTCAAGGGGCAAACCCCCATCACTGTCCGTATTGCACCCGAGCCTCTGCAGGTCCTGGTGCCAGCAAGCTGGCAAGCTCAGACCGCTGAGGCTGGCCGGTGAGTGGCTCTGTGATACCAGAAGTAGAGCCAGGCCCTAGACCAAACAACAGAGGCTCAGCCACAGCTGATCAGATGACGGCAATGACCTGTTCTCCTGGCTGTGCCCGACGGCTCCGGCTGCTTCCATCCACGGGCACGACAACCGTCCTGCTCTGACTTGTTCAGGAGCAGGGAGGACGCCGCCGGCAGAAGAACGGAGGGAGGGAGCAACAATGCGCATCGTTTCCTTGCTTGCCAGCGCCACAGAGATGGTGGCCGCCCTTGGATGCACCGAGCAACTGGTGGGGCGCTCGCACGAGTGTGACTATCCACCCGAAGTCCAGCGCCTGCCCGCCCTGAGCCGTCCTGTGATCGATATCAGCACCAGTAGCGCCGGCATCGATGCCCAGATTCGTCAGCTTGCTGACACGCGCCGGGTCGGAGATGAGGCAGCCCTCCAGGCGCTGAGCATTTATCAGATCGACGTCGCCCGCCTCCAGGAGCTGCGGCCAGATGTGATCTTGACCCAGACCCAGTGCGAGGTCTGCGCCGTCAGCGAGCGCGATGTCAGCGAGGCGGTCCGGCAGCTGACGGGCCTGCAGCCCCGCATTGTTTCTCTGGCCCCTTATCGCCTCAGCGATGTCTGGGAGGACCTGCGGCGTGTTGGGGTGGCCCTTGGGCGCGCAGCTGAGGCCGAGGCCCTGATCACCGGCTACCAGCAACGCCTGGAGGAGCTGCGCCAGCGTTGCGCTCGCCTGAGCGCCGGGCGAGGACAGGCTCCCCGCGTGGCCGTTCTGGAATGGCTCGATCCCTTGATGGGAGCCGGCAACTGGACCCCCGAGCTGATCGTCTATGCCGGCGGCGAGCCCGTCTTGAGCGCCAGCGGGCAACACGCCCCCTGGATTAGCTGGGACGAGCTGCGCCAGGCCGATCCAGAGGTGCTGATCCTCTCGCCCTGTGGCTTCGATGTGAAGCGCACGCGGCAAGACGCCGCCCTGCTCCAACAGCATCCCCTCTGGCCGGAGCTGCGCGCCGTGCGCGAGGGGCGCGTTTACCTCATCGATGGAAACCATTATCTGAATCGCTCCGGGCCACGCCTGGTCGAGTCAGCAGAACTGATTGCCCGAGCGTTGTGGGGAGAGGATGCGGGGATAGCGCTGCCGGCAGAGGGCTGGCAGCCTTTGCGTTAAGCGTCGTCGCGCGGAAGCGACCAGTGGAGGGTGAAGAAGACAATCCAGGGCCGCCCTCCAAGGCTTGTCCATTGTCTGAACAAGACGACCTTCCTGAGTCGGGCAACGTCCTCACCAATATGGCCAGGATGAGCCGCCCAGAGCAGCGCAGGAAGGCGGCAAGCACAAGAGGCGGCCCTTTGCGGCTCTCCTCCTGCCTGCCACTGGCACGTGTACCGGCGAGAGGAGCAAGAGCCAGAGCACCAGTCGGCTGGCGCTTGCTACGACTGCTCGCCCTGCCTGGGCGCGGAGGCCCAGAAGATTGCGACGACAAAGAGGGCGAACAGGAGAATCAGGAACCCCATCAGGCCGTCGATGATGGGGGCCAGGCTGAATTGAAAGAGGCCGGCGGCGGCAAAGAGCAAGACGACACAGATCCCCACGACGGGGAAGAGCAAGAGCCAATTGTAGCGCCGCGCTGGATCGGCAGCCCGCCGGCGCCGGCTCGGTAGCGGTGTATAATCAGACTCCAGTGGCTCCATGAAACGCCTTTCTACGGCAGCGAGCGCAGGCCGCGAGGCCGCGCCACCAGGAAGGGACCGGCACCTTCTCTGGCTCACGCCATCGACTTGCACTCGCAGCGGATGATTTCATCTCAGCTCAGTTCCTGGTGAACCAGCGGCGCCAACATGGGCAGCCCCGGGCTGAGGCCTCGTCTCGTTCGGTTCACCGGCCCTTATTATAGTGCTTCCTGAGCGGGAAAGCAACTCTGCTGACAGCCCCGGCTGGCTGCCAGCGAGGGGGTCCGTTGACAGTCAACAGCCTGCCTCCTCCCAACCACGCTACGGCGTGCAGCGCCGACCGGACTCGGGAGAGCAGTGAAGCGAACGCCTGACCGAAATAAAGGGAAGCGGGCGCAAACGGTTGAGATAGCGACGCAGCTCCAGAGCATTGACATGATAGGTGGACCCTTTCACCGTAGCAGGGATTCGGCCTTCAGCAATGGCAGTACAGAGGTCGGCAATGGTCAGGACACGCTCGGGCATGAGGTACCTCCATAAAGACGTGTCGCCGGGGACCCCTGGATGAATCCAGGGGGAAAACGGCTCTCTGCTTGCGCCGTTGACATTTCAGTCTCCCCGTGGGAGAATACTCCTCGTGAGACCAAAGGCACTGACATGCAGTCAGCAATGGCTTCGTCTCACCCGGCAGAGGGGCAGGTCAACCCAGCCACAGTGCTTTCCTGTTCTGCGGGGCAGTGGGCTGCCGTCAACCAGCCTGAAGCCCGGGCCGATGCGGCTGCGGGCAAGCCCCTGGCTTGAGCCGGGGGTCGTTGACGAGGACTGTGCACTCGCAGCCGGCCAGTCTCACCCGCCCACTCCGTGCGCTGCGCACCCTCCCGACAGGCCCTCTTTCCCCCTCTTCTTCGCGCGCGTCGGCGAGCCGGGCACGATCTACTTACTCTCATCTAGCCACACGCACCATTACCGGCGTCGGTTTCAGTGCATTCACTCTATCTATTAAGAAAAACACAGCAAACACACACTTTATTTCCACAACGAGGCGCTATGCTGCAAAGCAGGCTACAAGAAAAGCAGACGCTACTGCTGCTCCTGCCGCCCTTGAAGAACAAGCTGGCTCTCAGGCTCGTCCATGCCCACCCTGCTGAGCCGTGTCCACTGCCGACCAGTTTGAGACGGTTCTGGTTCGTGCGAAGCCGCCGGCCTCTGCTGGGAGATGAGGCCGGAATCGCTGGGGACGGCAGGAAGATAGAGGATAAAGCAACTGCCCTCTGAGAGCACGCTGGTGGCCGCCACTCTGCCCTGCATCGCCTCTACCCACTCCTTGACCAGGGCCAGGCCCAGGCCGCTGCCGCTGCCATCGCGACGCAGCTTGCTGGAAGCCTGATAAAAGCGCTCCCAGATCCGCGGCAACTCCTCGGGGGGGATACCCTCGCCCGTATCGCGCACCTGAATCACCACCTCATGCCCCTCCTGAGAGACTGCCACGGCCACAATGCCCCCCGGCGGCGTATGGCGAATGCCGTTGTGCAGCAGATTCTGCAGGGCCTGAGCGAGACGCTCGGGATCAACCAGAGCCAGGGGACCCACTGGAGGAGTCTCTGCCACCACCTGCACCCGTCCGCTCTGCCAGGCCAGCGGCGCGCGCGCCTCTACCAGGCGGCGTACCAGCTCTCCCACATCGGTCGGCACGCAGCGCAAGGTGAGACGCCCAACCTCAGCGCAGGCCAAGGCAAAGAGGTCTTCCACCAGCCGTTGCAGGCGCAGCACCTCAGCCTCCATCACCTCCAGATCCCGTGGCAGCGATTCCGGCAGCTCGCCGCGGTCCAGGCGCCGCAGGGCCGCCTCCAGATAGCCCCGCACGGTAGCGACGGGTGTGCGCAGCTCATGGGAGACGGCGGCCACCAGCTCGCGCTGGGTCTTGAGCAGTCCAGCCACGGTATCGCGCTCCCGCTTCAGCTCGCGCAGGGCCCGCTCCAGGTCGATGGCCATCGCGTTAAAGTCGGCCTGCAGTTGAGCTACTTCATCCTCGCCTTCGACAGGCACGCGCACCTCATAGTTGCCCTGGCGCAAGGCATGGGCAGCCTCCGCCAGCACGCGCAGACGGGCCGTGGTCCGCCGGACCACCAGGTAGGAAAAGAAAGCCGTCGGGGGAATCACCGCCAGTAAAGCGATGAGCGACATCAGCCCGAGCACCATCGTGATCGAGATGAGCAGGGCCAGATCTCTCACGTTGGAGAGGATCAGCAGATCGAAGAGGAGAATGACCAGCCCCGCTGCTAGCAGGACCATCATGGCGTGAGCGTGAGTCAAGGCCCACAAGAGTTGTTTGCGCCGCAGGCGGCTCCACAGAAAGAGCAGGCACAGGCAGCCACGCCAGACAATATAACCAACCAGGGTGGCCAACGCCATTCCCAACACGAACACAGGGAACATGGGCAGCCTGGGGAAGAAGAGCCTGGTCCCCAGCCGAGACCCCAGACTCAGCAGGAGAAAGGGCAGTCCAGCGAGCAACAAGAGAAGCAGCACCCCCCAGGCCAACTCGCGCGCGCAGCGCCGCCTCCAGGGTGGGGGTCCAAGCTCGGCGCGCAGGGCGAAGTAGCCCATCCCGAAAGGCGCCAATAGCACCAGGCTAAACTCACGTCCCGTCTCCGTAGCAGACACCAGACGGATAAAGCCGCTCAGCAGTGAAGCAAACACGACAGCTTCGAACAGAGCGCGTCTGCGTGTGGCCCCCAACCAGAGCTTCGTCCATCTTTCTTTCATCGCTCTCCTCCCGCCCTTGAGGGGCTATGCGCACGCCAGCGATAGCCTACGCCCCAGACCGTTTCGATGGCTTCCCCCAGCGCTCCCAGCTTCTTGCGCAGGCGCAGCACAGTATTATCCACCGAGCGATCGCCACCGACATAGCTCTCACCCCAGACCGTATCAAGGAGGTAAGCGCGGCTGAAGGCCCGTCCGGGACTGCGCAGGAAGAGATGAAGGAGTTCAAACTCAGTCGGACTGAGATCGAGCGGCTGGCCGTCCAGGGTCACTAAATGGGCCTGGGCGTCGAGGCAGAGCGGTCCATCGATAAGGGGTCGCTCCGCCCGGGCCAGGTCGCGCTGCAGCATCTGCTGAATCAGCTCGGCACGGCGCAGGAGCGCATGCACCCGCGCTAACAGCTCACGCATGCTAAAAGGCTTGGTCAGGTAATCGTCGGCCCCCAGCTCCAGACCTACCACGCGATCGGTCTCCTCACTCCGTGCCGTCAACATGAGCACGGGGGTGGGCGCTTGCTGACGCAGGCGGCGCAGCACCTCCAGACCATCCATGCGCGGAAGCATCCAGTCCAGAATGACGAGCGCAGGGCGTTGCTCCTCATGCAGGCGTAACGCTTCGACGCCATCGGGAGCATAGAGGACCTCGTAGCCGTCCGCTTTCAGTTCGCGAATAATGAGCTGCGCCAGATCCTGCGCATCCTCAACAAGCAAGAGCTTCTTCATGGCCATTCTTCAATCACTTCAGTATGATCTCCCGCTTCTGGCCAACCAGGGCCAGAGCCAGGCGGCCTACCACTGGCATCAGGTAGAAGCGCCGGCGTGCTCCCTGAATCATGCCAATGAGCCAGCCCGTCACGGCCGCCGCCTGCAGTATGACAGACAGTAGCAGCCAGGACCAGATGGCCAGAGTGTGCAGGGAAGACGAGTACCACCAGAAGTAGTGGCGGCCCACATAGATGAGTGCCATCAGCATGGATACATCAATGAGAGTGATCAGTCCAAAAAAGAACAACGATTGCAGGGCATGAAAACGCACCAGACGGCTCCGGCTACCAAAGAGCAGAACCAACAGACCCGAGAGCCAGCCACCCAGGTAACTCAGCATGCCCAAGACGGCTTCAGCACTCTCTGAGGGCGGCGACTCGTCTACAGCCTCTGCAGTCCCTGACCGGTGGTTTGTGAAGGGGAACTGGTCAGCAACGGCGGCGTCCATGAGCAGCTCCTGCTGCTGAAAGCTTTCCTTTTCTCCATACAGGCCCTCGAAAGGAGACCTGGTCTGCCAAACAGTGGCCTGATCCTTTCTTCCGTCATCCAACACGAGAACGATGCTCCTTTCTTCTCCTGGCATCATAGCTGCGCGGTCCAGGTTTGAATCCGCTACTCTCACGCCTCCAGGCGACGAGCACACGCAGGCAGCCATCTCTGTCAGGAAAGGAGTCTAGTCCTGAGTTGTCATGGCCGTATCGAATTTTTGTCGCAATTCTGTCGCAGCCGCCTGCCTGGTGGAAGCAGGGCAGAGGAGCAATAAGACACAGCGGAGAGGGCTGGGGGTCGGAGCCAGCCGGCGGGAGCAGACCAGGGAGGCACAGCGAGCGCGGGCGGCCCGACGGAGCAGGCAAGAAGAGAGGCCCTAGCACGGCGGCCCCTGGCGAATCCTCCGGCGCATGGCCTCCAGCGGCCATTGCTGCCAGGTACCCCAGCGCTCTGGCACAATATTCTCGACCCACCAGGTAACCCCGACGCGGGCGTAGGCCGCCACCAGCGCTCGATCAGCCTCGGGGTCCTCCCCGGAGCTGACCCCGAAATGCACCACTTCAAACGGTCCCGGCTGCGAGCGCAACTGCTGTAGGGCCGCCACAATCTCGGCCATCGTCTCGGACGAGAGCATCTCGGTCAGGGCCAGATCACGCCCAATGGGAATGAAGCCATCCCAGCGGACCGCGCGGCGCAGCGGAGCGCGATTGGGCCACATGCCGGCCACCCAGATCGGAATACGCGGCTGTTGAAGAGGTGGCGGCAAAAAGTGCGCTTCCAGAATATGGTAGTAGCGCCCCTCAAAATGGAAGGGCTGGCCACTCCACAGACCACTGAGGATAGCCAGGCCCTCATCGAGCATGGCCCCCAGGACCTTCAGATCCGAAGGCTCCCCCAGGGCTGCAAAATCAAAGTAGCCACCACCCAGTCCCACGCCCAAGACCAGGCGCCCGCCCGAAAGATGATCGAGGGTCACCGCCTGACGGGCCAGCTCCCAGGGACGGCGCCGCGGCAGCGGCGTCACCAGTGGGCCGAAACGCAGACGCTGCGTTTGCAGCGCGATGGCCGTCAAGGTCACCCAAACCTCCGCCAGCGGATCGCTGGTCGGCGCCAGGGTCGTGCGCGCAATCTGATCCCAGAGAAAGAAGCCATCCCAGCCGGCAGCCTCTGCCTCCTGGGCCAGATCACACAGCAAACGCACATCGGCGAAGGGGCCAAAATTGGGGAGATGCAGACCGTAGAGCATCGTTCATCACGCAGAAGGGCTAGCAGGACCGGGTAGAGCCGGTCTGCGACCTTTGTCGGTCGCAGGCACCGGCCAACGTAAGGCAAATAAAAAAAGGGGTGACCGATGGGGCTCGAACCCACAACCGCTGGAGCCACAATCCAGAGCTCTACCGATTGAGCTACGGCCACCGTGTCGCTTCTGCGATTACACGCACAGCCAGTATAGCGGAGAGTTTGTCGGCTGTCAATAGTCAATAGGGCAGGGACCAGAATCCAGCGCTGGCCTGGCCTGCCAATCTCCAATCTCCAGGCCAGCACTGCATCTGCCCCGTCAGCCAGTCGGGGGCTGAACAAGCCAGGAAGGAGAGAAGAGGAGCGTGACCCGGCCCCTCCCATCAAGGGGAGACCTCATCGAGGCGACGCAGGCGCGTGGCCGTGCCGAACTGAGCGATCACCGCCGCGACTATCAGACAGCCAGCGATGATCAGGAAGATACTGAGCGGACCCAGTGTCGGAATCAAAGGCGGAATGACCAGCAGGCCCACGCTGCCCCCGAGATGGCCAACGCCATCGACCAGCGCGAAGCCCGTGGCACGCGCTCGCGTTGGATAGTGCTCGGTTGACCAGGTGTAGGTCATTGGCACCCAGAGATTGAAGCCGAAAAAGAGCACGATCGAGCCGAGGACCGCCACGACGAAATTGCCAGCTCCGCCCAGAGCAATCAGCAGACAACCAATGAGGGTCAGCAGCGCCGCCACTGGCAGCCAGTATTTGCGTTCCAGCAGCTCGCCGAAGGCATAGTCAAAGATAGCCACCAGCACGAAGCCCAGCGAGCCAATGGCCACGATCAAACCGGCCTCCGGCGGAGGGAATTTCAGAGCCGCCAGCAGGGAAGTCAGACCCGCGGCAATTGCATAGACTGTAATATACCCGATGAACCAGACAACAAAGAGGAAGAGCGTGCGGAGCAGATAGAGGCGATTACCAAAGATCTCGACATAGGGTATCCGGCCCGGCTGCGTCTCGACCGGAATCTCGGAAGGCGCGGGTAGCTCGCCAATGCGAGCCAGGGCCTGTGCCTCCATTTGCGCGACCACGCCTGCCGCCGCCTCGACCCGCCCTTGCGAGATCAGCCAGCGCGGCGACTCATGGAGCTGGAAGCGCATGAGGATGCCGATCAGCGCCAGTAAGGCCCCGATGCCGTACATCAGGCGCCAGCCGAAGGTAAAGCCAGGCCCAGCCAGGGCGAAGGGCAGCCCCAAAGGAAACGCCTCGGGCTGCGTGGTGAGCAGCAGCCCCAGCCAGACCCCTAGAAAGGCACCCAGCGAGGACATGATAAAGATCAGCGAGGTATAGCGCGCTCGTCCCCCGCTCGGCGCCACCTCGTTAATATAGGTGTTCACAAGAGCCAGGTCCGCCCCAACGCCAATACCCGTGATGGTGCGCGCAACGATAAAGTTCACATAATCACCAACCAGGGCATTGTAGAGCGAGCCCAGCCCGGTGATGACCATCGTGACCAGCAGCATATCGCGCCGCCCAAGGCGGTCCGCCAGCGGACTCAGGATGAGAGTGCCAATCACATAGCCCACCAGGTTGAGCAGCACCGGCAGACCCAGGTAGTTGGCCGCCGATTCAGGGGTGCAGCCTGGGACGATCTGGATACAGGTCTGGATGAAGGAGACGTTGATGTCGAAAATGTCGAAGAAGGTGAAGAGGAAGCCAGCCCCGATAATGCCAATGTAGAGATAGGGTAAGGCCCAAATAGGGATACGGTCAAGACGCGCTACCACCGCAGCGGCTGTGCTGCTCGGGCCACTCGCCCCACCCACGGAGCGCGAGGGATTGCCTGCTTCGGAAGCCATACTTGCCTCCTTCTCTGGCGCAGACGCGGCTGTCATTGCCAGCCAGCCAGAATATATGAACAACGCTGCTACAATCCGTTCGTTCTGGCCCGATGAGGCATGTCCGCTGGCCCGATACTCTCTCTATAAGCAAGCAACCTGTTGTATAACATTGTACCTGTGCTGCTCATGTGTGTCAAGGGAGGAAGCAGCAGGACAGGAAGCGAAAGGCAGGATCGTCAGCCATTCCCTGGGCGCGGATGCCACAGGCAACAGGAGAAGACTTGACATCGGCCCGGTCCTGCCATACACTCTATGGAGCCAACAGTACTTTATCGCCACCTTCGATGACGAGGAGACGTGCAAGGTCCGTGAGCTGACCGATCGTGACGCATCAAGGAGGTGCTGCCGATCTTCGAGGAGGCTCGGGAGGATCAGCCGCCGGCTGGCGGATGCTGGTAGGCTGGCAGGCAGACAGACCCGGGTCTCCTGGACAGCGGGGTATCTGAGCGGGCTGATCCCCGGTCCGCCTTCCCTCGCTCTGGCCGCAGCAATGGCAATGGTAGAGGCTGCATCACTGGCACCTGCCCGGGCGGCGCGGCGCAGAGGCAGCCCACCAGCCGGAGCGCCTCCTCCCGGGGTCCAGCCCCTCCTTCGTCCAGCAGAGCAGACTGGAAGAAGGCAGATGCCAGGTATAGCCAGCGAGAAGGAGCGTATCGTCATGGTGCAGGTGCGGCGCACGATCCCGATCCTGCAGCCTCCGGGCGACAACCTGCGTCGGACCCTGATTGTCTTCCAGACAGACGAGCGGCAGCCCTCGGCCCTCTGCATCAGCGGCGGCAATCGCCTCCGAGCCGTGGCCTCGCATCAGGTCTGCCGCCTTGAGGTCAAGGGCCAGCTCACTGCCCCGATGACCTGTCCGGCCACCCACTCGATTGACATCGCCTGCCAGAGCGCCCGGCGCAACCGTTACCCCCCACGGCTCCCGTTTCAGTCTCGCCGGGGGGAGGCGTTGCTTCTGATCAGGTTGTGGAAACGCGAGGCCAGCCTGCAACCCTCCAGCTCCCTCCCGCCCTGGACCAGTACCGCGCCGGGTCCAAGCGACGCAGGCGCTGACCATCGACAGCCTTACAAGGCCAGAGCCAGAGGAGCACGCGGTACGACTGCTGGGGCGGCTCGCCATCACCTCGGAAGGACCAGACCCGCAGTCCCCTCTCGCTTCCAGACCGGACCAGGGAACAGAAGCCTGCAGGGTAGAGTAGAGGAGGGAATTGCTCTCACTGAGTCAAATGCGCTGGTGGCAGTCGATGGATAGGAGTGGATGGTGCTCCTTGCGAGTGGGGAAGGCTGCACAGGCGCGCAATTGGCGCCTGGCAAAAACATGGAGCAGGAGCAGGAACAGGAGCAGGCAGATATTAATGCTGCTCGGAGTATTCGAGCGCGCTTTACTCAGTTGCAGCTATGTGGGCTGCCGTCAACCAGCCCCAAGCCCGAGCCGCTGAGGTTGCGGGCCAACCGCCTGCTTAAGTAAGTGGGCGAGTGGGCGGCGGACGGTTTGACAGAAAGGCGCTAGTAGAGCAAACAGGCCGGTTCTTTGTAGCAGAAAGGGCACGTGGCTACATGGTTCACCATACGTCAGAGGAGATCAAGAGCAATCAGGCCAGGGAAGGAGAAACCGATCTCTCTCAGTTACCGGAAGTTCCTCCCGGCATGCTGATTCCGGCGCCCAGCAGCACGCCGCGCAAGCGCACGCGCTGGCCGGATGCCATCGATGTGATCTTTGAGAAAGATCCTGCCTGTAACAATATCTTTGAGGCGTTGCTCTACCAGGGGCTGTGGGCCATTTTCTTCCACCGCATCGCACATTTTCTCTATAATTTGCATATCCCTGTCATTCCTCGCCTGATCTCGCAGTTCGCGCGCCTCGTCACCGGAGGCATTGAGATTCACCCGGGCGCCAAGATCGGGAAGCGCTTCTTTATCGACCACGGCGCAGGTGTGGTGATCGGCGAGACTGCCGAGATTGGCAACAATGTCATGCTCTACCACCAGGTGACGCTCGGCGCCACTGGCTGGTGGCGGCCAGGTCCTGGGCGCAAGCAGAAGCGCCATCCAACCATCGAGGATGATGTCACCATCGGCGTGGGGGCCGCTATTCTTGGGCCAATTACGATCGGGCGCGGCAGCAAGATCGGCGCAATGGCCCTGGTCCTCGAATCGGTGCCGCCCAACTCCGTAGTGGCAGCCAAGCCTGCTGAGCTGTTGGTGAAGAGCGGTGAGCCCCTGGCCAAGCATGAGGAACTCACACAAGGGTGGGAGATGGATTATCAGATTTAAGTCCGACCGTGAGCAGCGCGCCTGGTCAGGTCTGGTCTGCCGCCTTCCCGACAAACCGGCTGACCATGACCGTCCTGGCTCATTGGGCTACTCCAGCCAGAGCGCTTCTCGGCGCAGACAGACTCTCTCTCCCTGATGACGCGGGCGGGCCCTGGCCTGGCACCCGCCGCCTGCCCGCGTCTTTGCTTTCTTCCTGCCTCGGCCTCTGCATCGGCGACCCTGCTGCCCCCTGCTGCTGTCGCCAGGCGCGACGTCGACCGACCGAAGCGACCAGCTCCCTGGCTTCACTCCTCGCCGGGGTGCTCCTCCTCATAGCCTGCCAGGGTCTCAATCAGCAACTCCCAGAAGCGAGGCGCGTCGAGGCCATAACCAACCCAGGCGTTGGCCCGCCGGCCCAGCACCCCATAGACATCGCAGACAGTTCGCCCGAGCGTGTACTCGCCGCGCGTCTCAACAGCCACGTACATGCTATGCCTGCTGACAAGGGTCGGATCGATCAGGGCCGCTACCGCGCAGGGATCATGCACCGGTGGCGCCGCGAAGCCAAAGACCCGACGATAAGTGGCTCCGAAAAATTCGAGCAACTGGCAGACGAAGGAGGGCACCGGGCGTCCAAGGTTGCGCAGGCGCTCAAGGATGGACGGCGTGGCCAACGCCTGGTGAGTCACCTCCAGCGGAATCATCGTGATTGGGCAACCGCTGTTAAAGACGATGGCCGCAGCCTCGGGATCGAAGTAGATGTTGAATTCGGCAGCGGGGGTAACATTCCCCAGGCCAATGGCGCCGCCCATCAGATAGAGGCCCTTGAGGCGCGAGAGGATCGCCGGCTCGCGCGTGATGGCGCTGGCCACGTTGGTGAGCGGCCCTGTGGCAACCAACACCACGTCATCCGTGCTACGCACCAGATCGATGATGAGATCGACAGCATGCTCGGGGACAGGTTCGCGCTCAGGTTGCGGTAAGGCCGGCCCGTCAAGACCCGACTCGCCGTGAATATCTGCGGCATGACGCGCCTCTCTCACCAGCGGCTGCGCCATGCCTCTGGCCACTGGCACATCGCGGATGCGCGCCAGAGCGCAGACGCTGAGGGCGTTGCGCGTGGTCTTTTCCACTGTCTGATTGCCAGCCACAGTGGTAATGGCCAGCAGCTCTAGCTTCGGGTGACGCGCCGCCAGCAGCAAGGCGATCGCATCGTCGTGCCCTGGGTCGCAGTCGAGAATGATCTTCTGCTTCTTCTCCATTGCAGTTCCTCTCTCTGTCCTATGGCAAGGGCGCACTCTTCTCCATTGACCGGCAGCGGGAGCGGGGAAGAATCCGGCCCGCCCAGCCAGCCCCCTTCCGCCCAGGGAGACCAGGCGCTGAGCGGCAGCCGCTCCCTCGCTCCTGCTGCGGCGGACAGAACGATTGTACCACCCGCTACAACAAAGGAGCGGCGTGAGAGAGAAGGAGGCCAGGCCGGGCTGAATTGGTCTGCCTTCCTGCTTGTGGCCCCCGCCGCTCGGAGAGTATCTTTCGCGCGCTCCTCTTGCTATAATGGCCGCAGAACAACTCGTTTTGGGGGTTTGTTTGACAAAGATGGCCCGCGCCAACCTGCTCATCGGCCAGTCAGGAGGCGCCACCGCTGTGATCAACGCCAGCCTGGTCGGAGCCGTAGAGGCCGCGCTGGCGAGTGAGCGAGTGGCCAATGTCTACGGCATGCTCCACGGCATCGAAGGCTTCCTCAAAGAGGAGCTGATCGACCTGGGCCGCCAACCGGCGGAGCTGTGGCCGCGCCTGCGCGAGACGCCTTCCGCCGCCCTGGGAACCTGCCGCTATCGCCTGCGCGACGAGGACCTGGAGCGCGCCTTAGCGCTGCTGCGCCGCTACGAGATCCGCTATCTGCTCTACATTGGCGGCAACGACTCAGCGGATACGCTCCACCGCCTGGCTCTCGCCGCCCAAGACAGCGGCTACGAGCTGCAGGCGATCAGCATTCCCAAAACCATCGACAACGATTTGCCGCTGACCGACCACTGTCCCGGCTACGGCAGCGCCGCCCGCTTCATCGCTCTGACGACACTCGATTCGAGCCTCAATACGTCCTCTATTCCCTGGCACTACCCCGTCAAGGTGATCGAGACGATGGGACGCGACGCGGGTTGGCTGGCCGCGGCCTCGGCGCTGCTCAAGGAGGACGAAAGCGAGCCACCGCACCTGATCCTGGTGCCCGAGCGTCCTTTTCGCCGGAACGAGTTTCTGGCCCGTGTCGAAGCCATTCAGCGCCGCCTGGGCTACGTCGTGGTCGTGGTAGCCGAAACGGTCCGCGACGAGAGCGGGCGCCCGCTGGGCAGCCTGGGCGCCCTGGGAGTCGACGCCTTCGGCCATCCCCTGCTCAGCGGCGCTGCCCAATATCTGGTAGAATCAGTCAGAAGCCAGCTCGGCCTGCGGGCACGCTTCGATAAGCCCGGCGATTTGCAGCGGATGGCCAGCGCCTACGTCTCGCCAGTCGATCGCGCGGAGGCGCTGCTGGTGGGACGCCAGGCTGTCCTGGCCGCGCTTGCAGGGGAGAGTGACCAGATGGTAACCTTGCAACGCGAGGAGGGACCAGTCTATGGCTGCACAACCGGCCTGGCTCCGCTGGCGGCGATTGCCAATGAGAAGCGCTGTCTGCCAGCCGAGTATCTGGACGAAAATGGGATGATGATCACAGAGGCCTTTCGACGCTATGCGCTGCCATTGCTGGGTGAGCTTCCACCGCGCTATGCGCAGCTTGCGCCCATAAAGGTCAGGTGAAAGAAGAAAGACAATGGGGTCATTGAAACGCGCAATTCTGGTTGTACTGGATGGCGTTGGGGCTGGAGCTAATCCTGATGCGGCGGCCTACGGCGATGAGGGCGCCAGCTCGCTGGAGCACTGCGCCCAGGCCGTCGGCGGGCTGGAGCTGCCCAACCTGGGCCGCGCCGGCTTCGGCAACATCACGCCGATCCTGGGTACGCCTCCGAGGGCTGACGCCGACGGCTCGTGGGGCCGCATGAGCGAGCAGGGAGCCGGCAAGGACAGCACAACCGGCCACTGGGAGATCACCGGGCTGATCCTGCGCCAACCCTTCCCAACCTACCCACATGGCTTCCCGTCCGAACTGATCGCCCGCTTCGAGGCAGCCATCGGACGCAAGGTCCTGGGCAACAAGCCTGCCTCGGGCACCGAGATCATCAAAGAGCTGGGCGAGGAGCATCTGCGCACCGGCTACCCAATCGTCTATACCTCAGCCGACAGCGTCTTCCAGATCGCCGCTCACCAGGATGTGATTCCCCTGGAGGAGCTGTATCGCATCTGCCAGATCGCACGCTCGCTGCTGGTCGGCGAGCACGCCGTGGGGCGCGTCATCGCTCGCCCCTTCACCGGTACACCCGGCCACTTCGTGCGCACCGAGCACCGGCGTGACTACTCGCTGCCGCCCACCGGCCCTACCCTCCTCGACCATCTGCAGGCCCGTGGCTACTCCGTCATCGGCCTCGGCAAGATCGAGGATCTCTTTGCCGGGCGGGGCCTGACTGCCAGCGAGCACACTGAGACCAATCGCGCTGGCATGGAGGCCGCCCTGCGCTGGCTAGAGCGCGATTTTACTGGCCTGCTCTTTGTCAATCTGGTGGAATTTGACCAGCTGTGGGGCCACCGGCGCGATAGCCACGGCTACGCTCAGGCTCTGCGCGCGGTCGACCACTGGTTCGGCCTCGTACGCCAGCGCCTCCAGCCGGGCGACGCCCTCTTCTTCACCGGCGACCACGGCGTTGATCCAACCTACCGCGGTACCGACCATACGCGCGAACAGGTACCGCTGCTGGCCTACGGACCAGCCGTGCACCCCGGCCTCGATCTGGGAGTGCGCGCCACCTTCGCCGATCTGGGACAGACTATCGCTCAGGCCTTCAACGTCGAGCCGCTGGCCGCCGGCACCAGCTTTGCACAGGAACTGGGACTGCTATGACCGATCGACAACTGCGGAACGATGCTTACCCGCTCCTGCATGGGGAGCGCGTCTATCTGCGCCGCCCCCAGCAGAGCGACGCGCCCCTGGTCTTCGCCTGGGAGCGCGATGACGAGGTGTGGCGCTACGATCCCCACCGGCCCTACTCGGAGACCCTGGAGGAGTTCTTGCCGATCTTCGAGCGCAATTATGTGATAGGCAATGGACGCCAGTTCTGGTTTATCATAGAGGACGAACATCACGTTCCTATCGGGACCATCACTTACTTCAACCTGGATTACCGCCTGCGCCAGGCCGAGATCGGCCTCGGCCTCGGCGAGAAGAGCCGCTGGGGTCAGGGCTACGGCCCGGAGGCCATCCGCACGCTGGTTCGCTACCTCTTCGAGACGCTCGGCCTGGTGCGCGTCTATGCCGAAACCGCTCAGGCCAATCAACCGGCCAGACGAGCCTTTGCCAAGGCCGGCTTTACTGAGGTCGGCCAGATCTTCGATCCGCGCAGCACCGGGGCCCCCTGGATGCTGCTGGAAATCGTCAAAACAGAGGAAACTGGAGCCTCATGAGCACAACACCGTCTTCTCAGATACCGATAGATCCGAGCATCTTTAAAGCCTACGACGTGCGCGGGATCTATGGCCGCGACCTGACCGACGAGGCAGCTTATATCATCGGGCGGGCCGCCGCCCTCTACCTGGGTGTGCCCGAGATCGCCGTGGGACGCGATATGCGCCTCTCGTCACCAGCGCTGGCCACGGCCCTGATCCGCGGGATCACCGACCAGGGCGTCAACGCGATCGAGCTGGGCCTGACCACCACCGATGAACTCTACTTCGCCGTCGGGAAGTTCAATTATCCAGCAGGTGTGATGATCACGGCCTCTCATAACCCCGGCGAGTACAACGGCATGAAGTTCTGCCGGGCCCAGGCGGCTCCGATCAGCTTGGATAGCGGCCTAGCCGAGATCCGCGATCTGGCGCTGCGCGGTCAGTTCCCTGAGCCAGCGCACAAAGGTCAGGTCATCCAGCGCGATGTGACCGACGACTACGTGGCGCACGCCCTCTCATTCATCGATGTCAGCAAGGTCAGGCCACTCAAGGTGGTCATCGACGCCGGCAACGGCATGGCCGGCCTGATCATGCCGCGCGTCTTCCAGCATCTGCCCTGCGAGTTGATCCCTCTCTACTTCGAGCTGGATGGCCACTTCCCGAATCACCCGGCCAGCCCGATCGAACCAGAGAATATGGTCGATGTGCAGCGCAAGGTCCGCGAAGTGGGGGCCGATTTGGGCGCCGCCTTCGATGGCGATGCCGATCGCATGTTCCCCGTCGATGAGCAGGGCAACGTCATCGATGGATCAATGGTGACCGCTCTGGTAGCCCAGAGTCTCTTGCGCAAGCATCCGGGGTCGACCATCCTTTACAACCTGATCGTCTCGCGTAGCGTGCCCGAGCTGATCGAGCGCCTGGGGGGGAAGGCCGTGCGCACGCGCGTGGGGCACTCCTATATCAAGGCCCAGATGCGCGAGCTGAACGCCATCTTCGGCGGCGAGCACTCTGGCCATTTCTACTTCCGCGATAACTGGTACGCCGATTCTGGCTTGATCGCCTTCCTGCTGCTGCTCGAACTGGTCTCTATCGAGAATAAGCCGCTCTCGGAGCTGATCAAGCCGCTCAATACGCGCGTGCGCAGCGGCGAGATCAATAGCCGCGTCAGCGATGTTCAGGGAAAGCTAGAGGCCCTGGTCGAACGCTACGGTCCCCAGGCGCGTTCGGTCGATCGGCTCGATGGCATCACGCTCGATTTCGGCGACTGGTGGTTCAATGTGCGTCCCTCGAATACGGAGCCGCTCCTGCGCTTGAATGTGGAGGCCAATACGCGCGAGCTGATGGAGGCCAAGCGCGACGAGCTGCTGGCCTTTATCCGCTCCTGAGCACTTCGGCTGCGCTTCTGACGGGCGGAGGCCACTACCGATAAAGATGGCGCTCTTCCGTTCAGAAAAGAACTCAGACAGGCGCGGGCAAGCTGCCCCCGTTTCGCCAGGGGAGCGGCTTGCCCGCGGGCGGCGAACCCGGGCCAGGCGGCTGACGGCCCTCATCGCCCTTCGTTGCGAGACGCCACTCAAAGCTGCACAGTGTAATCGTTGCCGCCCTGACCATACTGGTAGAGGAAGCGTAAGGTGAGACTATGCAGGCCCGCCGGGGCACTGAACATCACACGGCCCTTTACCTGATGCGCACCCGGCTGGAAGCTGGTGGGCAGGGTGCTATCAAGCGGAGCCCGCACATTACCATCGAGGACCAGGCGCAAGTAGTCGAAGCCTGGCCCGGGATTGATGGCCACCCCATTGGGGTTGTCAACGCGAAAGTTGAAGATGTAGTACTGCTGACCAGCTTTGACTTGGCCCCAGCCACTATAAGCAAACTGGCGCTCCACACTGACCAGGTGATAGGTCAGATAGAGACCCGGTTGCGCATTATAGGTGTAGGAGATGGAGAGGTTCTGAGGATAGACTTTGCCGCTATAGCTGGCCGCATCAAAGGGACCGCTGAAAGGGATGACGACCAGCGACTCGTTGAGCGTGGTTGAGCCAAGCTGGAGCTTGAGTTGCTCCAGCCGGGTTCCCCGGGGAACGGGGAAATCTAGCCAGCCATCGGCGCTCTTGCCGGGCGCCAGGGCTACCGCCAGACCAACATTGCTCGGCGCGATCGGCTTCTGGCCTGGGACCAGAAGACGAGCAGCATCATAGTAGATGACCGAGATTTGGGTACTTCCCTCATTCACTACGTGGAGATGGAGACGCACCTGGGCCGGCCCGGGCCGGATCAGGTCGTCGCCAAAGGCACTGGCATATTGGGCATCAACCACCTGGAAAGTTAGGCCGGCATAGGGCGCCGCCCGGGCTACGCGCAGAGTGGTAATGGCCGGGGCCGGCGTTGTGGTCTCCGGGGCAAGTTCGAGGCTGTGCAGCCAGCCCCAGACGAAGAGCCCCGTGCCCCCCAGGGCGAGCAGAGCCACAATTAAGACCAACGCCAGCCAGAGACGCTGCCACGACGGTTTTTCCTCACCAGGACCCGGACGCCGTTTGCTGCCCGGACCAGCCTCCGGGCGTGGAGGACGCTCCGGCGCTGGCCACGGGCCAGAGTGCCCAGTTGGAGAAGCCAGAGAATGGAGATCAGACATACGAACCGTTTTGCCCCCTCTTTTGCTCGCTTTAGAGAACGTTCTTCCTCGCTTTTTTGGCCCCTGGGAGAGCCGTTCAGGTATTTCTACTATAGAAAAGAACCGAACCACTGCCATTGTAGCAGGTTTCCTCAGCGTTGACAGCTTTTTCGGGCAGTGATAGCATTGGAGTTGCTCCTCTCCTCACTGCCATGCCAGACAGCCCACAGTGAAGAGAGCGAGCCAAGCGCACCGCGCGCAAGAGAGGCTGGCCTTCTGTCACGTCAAGACATCCTCGAGCGCGGTGCCCAGCCATCTATCTGATCCGATCTGCCGGCGCGCTCCGTCCGCGCCGCGCGGCTTCCGCACGCATCTGCCCCCAGCCTGGCAGCCGCTCGCCGGCTGGGGTCCGGGCAGGGTTCGAGCCAGGTCGGGCGCGGCTGGCCAGCACGCACGGTCGTTGCGACCCCCGCGCAGCGCACTCATCACTTAGAGCGCCCGCTCAGAACAGGAAAAGAGAGCAGGAAGGCAGAGGGACACCGCGCGCACGACGCAAAGGACAGACAGACAAAGGAGTACGTATTTGAAGATCCACGAGTATCAGGCCAAAGAGATCCTGGCGCGCTACGGCATCCCCATCCAGCCGGGGCGCGTAGCCTATACGCCAGAAGAAGCGGAAGCGATCGCCCGCGACCTTGGCGGACCAGTGGTCATCAAGGCTCAGGTCTATGTCGGCGGACGCGGCAAGGCAGGAGGCATTCAGTTTGGCAACACGCCCGAAGAGGCGCGCGCCGCCGCCGCCCGGGTCCTGGGCATGAACATCAAGGGGCTGACGGTTCAGAAAGTGCTGGTGGTCTCCAAGCTAGAGATCCAAGAGGAGTACTATCTTGGCATCGTCCTGGACCGCAAGACCCAGGCCCCGGTCGTGATGGTCTCGACCGCCGGCGGCGTCGACATCGAGGAGGTCGCCGCCACCACGCCCGAGAAGATTATCAAGCACCCCATCGACCTGCGCTGGGGGCTGCGCCCCTTTGAGGCGCGCTATATCCTGGCGCGTGCCGGTTTCCCCTCGGCGGTCATTGCCCGCGGGGGGTCGATCTTGACCGCGCTGGCCCGGGCCTTCATCGAGAGTGATGCCAACCTGGCCGAAATCAATCCGCTGGTTCTGACCCGCGATGGCCAGGTGCAGGCCGCCGACGCCAAGATTGTGCTCGACGATAATGCCCTCTACCGTCACCGCGAATACGCTGCCTGGGAGGAGCCAGAGGAGGCCAACCCACTGGAATTCGAGGCCCACAAGGAGGGCCTGACCTATGTCAAGCTCAATGGCAATGTGGGCATCATCGGCAATGGGGCGGGCCTGGTTATGACCACGCTGGACATGGTCGCCGCCTGCGGTGGCAAGCCCGCCAACTTCCTCGATATCGGCGGCGGGGCCCGCGCCGAGGTGATGGCTAAGGCCCTGACCTTCGTCGCCCGCGACCCCGATGTCAAAGGCATCCTGGTCAATATCTTCGGCGGCATCACGCGCGGCGAGGAGGTCGCCAGGGGCGTCATTATGGCTCAGCAGCAGTTGCCCTCCGGTCTGCCGATTGTGGTACGCCTGTCGGGCACTGGCGCCGAGGAGGGCCGCGCCATGCTCAAGGATGCGGGCCTCGATTGGGGCAAGGATATGCGCGATGCGGCGCAGAAGATCGTCGCCGCCATCCAGGCAAAGGAGAAGGGACAGCAGGCATGAGCATTCTACTCGATGAGCATACCCGTGTCATTGTCCAGGGTATTACCGGACGCGAGGGGAGCTATCACACGACTCGCATGCTGGAGGCCGGCACGAAGGTGGTGGCCGGCGTGACACCCGGGAAGGGCGGCCAGAGCGCCTGCGGCCTGCCAGTCTTCGATACGGTGGCCGAGGCCAAGGCGGCCACCGACGCCAACGCCAGCTGTATCTTCGTCCCACCCGCCGGGGCCGCCGATGCCATCATGGAGGCCGCCAGCGCCGGCATTAAGCTGATCGTCTGCATTACTGAGTTCATTCCCGTGCTGGATACGGCCCGCGCCATGCTGGTGGTGCGCGAGCATGGGGCTACCCTGATCGGCCCGAACTGCCCCGGCCTCTGCACCCCCGGCCAGGGGAAAATCGGGATCATGCCCTACCAGATCTTTACTCCCGGCCCCGTCGGCTTCATCTCCCGCTCAGGAACACTGACCTACGAGGTCGTGGCCCTGCTCACCGAGGCCGGCATCGGCCAGTCAACCTGCATCGGCATCGGCGGCGACCCGATCATCGGCTCAACCTTTGTCGACCACCTGAAGCTGTTCGAGCAGGACCCGCAAACGCAGGCCGTGGTCTTCTGCGGCGAGATCGGTGGCAGCGATGAGGAGGACGCCGCCGAGTTCATCAAGACGATGAAGAAGCCGGTGGTGGCCTTTATCTCAGGTCGTACCGCTCCTCCAGGCAAACGCATGGGCCACGCAGGCGCCATTATCTCGGGCAATACGGGCACAGCTCAGGGAAAGGTGGCAGCCCTGCAGGCCGCCGGTGTGCCAGTCGCAGAGACCATCTTCGATATTCCCGAGCTGGTCAAGACAGCCCTGGCCAGGCAGGTGTAGCCTCGGCTGAGCTACGCCCTGGACAGCCTCCACGAGGAGCACTGGATGGGCCGGACCTGATCAGGCCGGCCCGCACCCAATCAGCCCAGGGTCCGTTACACTACTACTCTTATTCCTGCGCGTGGGTCGCAGCCCTGGTCTCGCTCTAGCGATTCACGAGCAGCCAAGCGCAGCTACAAAGACGCTGATGCGAGGAGTGGCCCCTGGCCTCCGGCCCCCACCCCGGACAATCCCACTAGCTGGGAGCTGGGGCCAGTCCCCGCCTGGCGAAGAGGAGAGATGACAACAGCACTCGTCTACGACCCGATCTTCTTAGAGCATATTACGCCGCGCCGGCACCCCGAGCGCCCCGAACGTCTGCAGCGAGCAATGGCAGTGCTGGAGGCCCTCGGCTGGCTCCAGCGGGAAGGACTGGTCCTACTCCCACCACGCGAGGCCAGCGAGGATGAGCTGGCTCTGGCCCACGATCGCCTCTACATCCGCGCAGTGCGCGCCGCGGCAGAGCGCGCCGCCCGCGAAGCCGCCGCTGGCGGACGGGTCTCCCATTTCTTTGCGCCAGAGACCTTCGTCTCCGGTCGCTCCTATGAGGCCGCGGCTAAGGCCGCCGGCGCCGGCCTCACCGCCATCGACGCCCTCTTCAAAGGCGAGATCGATAATGCCTACTGCCTGGTCCGCCCGCCCGGCCACCACGCCGAGTACGACGAGGCCCTGGGCTTCTGCCTCTTCAATAACGTTGCTATCGCCGCCCGCTACGCCATCGAGCACTATGGCCTCGAACGAGTGATGATCATCGATTTCGATGTTCATCACGGCAATGGGACCCAGAACATCTTTTATCGTGATCCGCGCGTCCTCTACTTCTCAACCCATCAGGCCCCGTTCTATCCAGGCACAGGACGCTCGGACGAGCGCGGCGAGGGGGAGGGCCTGGGCACGACCATCAACGTGCCATTGCCGGCCACGACCGGCTTTGAGATCTATGAGCCGGTCTTTCGTCAGGTGATGGCACCCGCCGCCGACCGCTTTCAGCCACAGCTGATCCTGGTATCGGCAGGCTTCGACGCCCACTGGAAAGATCCCCTGGCTAACATGTATCTGTCGACCGCTGGCTTCGCTCAGCTGATGATGATCATCATCGAACTGGCGAAATATCTCTGCGATGGCCGGCTGATCATGATCCAGGAGGGCGGCTACGATCTGCAGGCAAACGCGGCCTGCGTCGCTACCAGCATTAACTTGCTGCTGGGCGACGACGCCGCTGTCGATAGCCTTGGGCCGGCCCCGGAGAAGCCTTTCCGCATCAATACGGATGTGCTCATTGCTGAGCTGCGGCGCATCCACAAGCTGACTGGCTACCGCATGCGCAATGCACCGCGGCCAGACATCGCCAGGCTACGACGCGAGGTCAAAGGACCAGAGGCGGAGATCCCCGCCAGCGATCCCGCCAGCAGCAACGGCAAGGGAACGGATGGCAATCCCTGACTGAGCGAGCCAGGGCAATGATGCCACTATGACCAAGGAGGCCCCATGCAGACAGGTTCGCAGCACGTGCGTCCTCTGACCTCCTGCGATCTCGCCCACGTTCAGAAGCTCCTGCTGTTCTCAGACTACGTCTACCAGCGCTTCACAGCCCCGGAGCTACCGCTCCTCCTGGAGCACTACCCCGCCTGCGGTCTCTTCCACGACGAGCAGCTGGAGAGCTTCCTGCTCTTGCAGGCTGTGAATCCGCCCGTGGCCTGGATCGGCGGCTTCGGCGTGAGCTGGAGCGAACATCGGCGCGCCTTCGAACACCTTGACCGCTTGCTGGCCTATCTGCAACCCGGCCTGCAGGCGCGCGGCGTCACGCAGCTCTATTATTCGGGCAACGACCTGGATCAAGATTGGCTGCGCACACCGCTGCTGAGGCGTGGCTTTGAGCTGCATGCTCTTCTCTACGCCTACGATAAATTCGACTATCGCGTCCCCACCTCCGGCAACCAGGAGATTACCGTGCGCAGCGTGCGCAGCAGCGACTTCGAGGCTCTTTGCGAGATCGAGCGGCTCTGCTTCGCCCCGCTCTGGCGCTACGATGCTCCGGCCTTCGCCGACATCGCCGCTACTCATCCCTACTTCGTCGTGGCGGAGCTGGCGGGGCAGATCGTCGGCTACCAGTTCAATACCGTCGATGAGGGCTATGGCTACCTGATCCGCATCGCCGTCCATCCGGCCTTCAACGGACAGGGCATCGGCGCCCGCCTGATGGCCGAGGCGATCAGCTTCTTTGCCGGCGCGCACGTCCGTCGTATCATGCTCAATACCCAGGAGGATAACCAGCGGGCCCACCGCCTCTACGAGTGGTTCGGCTTCGTGCGGATGCCTCAGCGCGGCTTCATTCTGCGCAAAGAGTTGCCCGCCATGAACACCTCCTGCTGAGACGATACCTCGCCTTACCCCTGGATGACGTAGGAGAGGAGCAGCAGCGAGCCGAAGAATGGAGAGAGGGAGCCTGGGGCGGCCTGCTGGTCGTGTCTGAGGCAGGACACGACCCAGGCCACTCGCCACCTCTCTTGCCCGGCTGGCGCGCAAGGAATGGTCCCAAGGCTGACCAGTCTCCTGATCAGTTAGAGGCTATAGACCCCCGTCAGGCGCATGACCTCCAACGGCTCGGAGCGATTCTTGACGGAGACCGTCCCAACATGATCGATCTGCACATGCTGGCGCACACGATGGAAGGTCGGCGCATTCAAGTAAATATTATTATCGTCGGCCCTGGACTGGAGGCGGGCCGCTACGTTGACGGTATCGCCGATGGCCGTATAGTTCTGAATGCGACCGCGCGAGCCTATATTGCCCACGATCGCCAGGCCCGTATTGACCCCAATGCCGAACTTCACAGGCACCTCGTTGGGATGACGACGCGCATAGTCAAGAATCGCCTGACGCATCTTCCAGGCCGCGCGCACCGCCCGCAGGGGATGATCGTCCTGTTCCAGCGGGGCATTGAAAATAGCCATCAGCTCATCGCCCCAGAAGGCCGTCAGCGTCCCCCCTTCATCCCAGATGGCTTCTACCATCAGATCCAGGTAGTTATTGAGGAGATTCATCATCTGCTCCGGCGGGAGCCGCTCGGCCAGACTGGTATATCCCCGGAGATCAGCGGAGACCACCGAGATCTCGCGGGTCTCCCCACCAAGCTTGAGCGAACGCGGGTCCTCGATCAGACGCTTCACCACGCTGGGATGGACATAGCGCCCAAAGAGCGACTTGATCTCACGCGCCTCGGCCTGCGCACGCTTCAGATCGGTGCGGTCGTCAATGACAAGGGCGGTGCCAATATGCTGGCCATGCTCATCGCGCAGGGCAGTCACATAGAAATTCATATTAACCCAGCCCAGCCCCGCAACCTCTCCCTCGAAAGCCACCGGCACGCGCGTCCCATGCTCATGGTGCAGCAACGCCTCCTGTAGCAGCTCAACCAGGCCCAGCTCCGGGAGCGCCCCGAGCACCTCGCGGTAATGCTTACCCAGCACCGCCCGCTGGTCCAACTTCAGAATCGCGCCCGCTGCCCGGTTGAAGGTCGTGATGATCCCCTGGGGGTCGGTGGTGATCACGCCGTTGGCAATCGAGGCAAAGATGTTGTCCATGTACTGCTTATCTTCGTTGACCTGACGCAGGGTGCGCTGCAGGTCAGCGAAGAGGCGGGCATTGTCGATGGCAATGGCCGCCTGATGGCAGAAGGCAAAGAGCAGGTCGCGCTGCTGTGGGCCAAAAAGGTTGGCACTGATGCGGCTATCGACATAGACAGCTCCAATACAGCGGTCGCGTACTACCAGCGGCGCGCACATAATGGAGCGAATGCGGTTTTCAATGATACTGCGCTGATCCTTGAGATCCTGGTCTTCCTGAGCATCGCTCGTCAGGATCGGCTGGCGCGTCTGGACGACGCGATTGACCGTGCTCTGGCTGATGCCCAAGTTGAAGGCATCGCGCTCCAGGCTGCGGGCGTCCTTAGTACGTGCGATCTTAAACTCCAGCTCGCCCCGGGCATTGAGCAAGGCCAGGAAGCCCCGTTCAGCCCTCACAAAGCTGATCACCTGATCCATGACCAGGCGCAGCACCTCGTCGAACTCCAGCGTCGAGTTCAAGGTACGCGCGATTTCATAGAGCGTTTCCAACTCATGGCGCTCGCGCTTGAGGGCCGTAATACTGCTGCGCAGCTGCTCCTGCTCACGCTCTAGCGCTGCTGTCTCGTGGTGTTCCAGCCGTCGCTGGAGACTCAGCATGAGCTGGCTCAGGCGCGACAGCTCCAGATCAGCGCGGCGACTGACCATCAGGGTCTTACTAAGAAGCTGGACACGTGGATCGCTCAGATGACTGGCATAGGTTCCCTCAACAGCGCGCTCCAGCTCGTGTGTGTGCTCATGTAACTGGCCAGAAATACGCTTCAGGGTCTCGCTGAGCGAGTGCAGCTCCCCCAGGTCCGTCAACACTGTGCGTCCCTCCCTCCGAAGCAGCCAGAAGATGATGAAGATGAAGATGCCTCTCTTCGCAACGCAGCCTTATTATAGCACAGGGGCAGAGCAGACAAAGAGTGACTATCAACCTGCTCCATGAGAGATACAGGGGAGACGGGATAGACCAGCCAGAGCGAGGCCCAGGGCTCTAGCGCCGCCGCGCCTCGCTCCAGACCCAGAGGCATTCTGCGCTCGGTCGCTTGATGGCACAATCAATCTTGACTAGAGGCCGTCCTTGCCTTTCTGAGCCAGGTAGCTGCGCAGCGAGAGGGGCCGGAAACCAAACTGGCGCTCGACAGCATCGAGGGCCGTGATATTGTCGAAGGTAAAGAGGGTCAGGGCAGCCCGCGTAATTGGGGGCTTGGGCAGCACCAACTCCATAGCCGTGGCCCCAATGCGAGCCATGAAGAGCGGTAAAGGCAAGGTGGGACGTCGTACCTGCAGCGTCTCCATCAACAGGTTGATGATTTGGGCAAACGTATAATACTCGGGTCCCCCGACGACAAAGGTCCGCTTGCGGCTGCCCGCCGGATCGTCTAGCAGGTGCAGAATGACGCTGACGACATCTTCGACATAGATCGGCTGGAAGCGCAGCGAGCCGCCGCCGATCAGGGGCACGACTGGCGCGCTGTGGATCAGATCCGCCAGCCCTTTGAAGAAGGGCGCGCCTTTCCCAAAGAGGACGGAGGGCTGCACGATGCTCCATTCGAGGGCACTCTTTTTGAGGACCTCCTCGGCCAGGTAGCGCCCTTGCATGTAGCTGCCGGGCCGGTCTGGCCTGGTCCCCAGGCCGCTGAGTTCGATCATGCGCCGCACTCCAGCGGCCAGCGCGGCATTGACCAGGTTGGTGGTACCAGCGACGTTGGTTCCTTCATAGGTATTGCCCGCCGACTGCTTGCGATCGGCAGTCATAAAGGCCGCATGGATGACAGTGTCAACACCACGCAGGGCCGGCTCCAGCGAGGCCGGATACGTGGTCGCTCCTTCCACCAGCTCGATATGCTCCACTGGCAGGAGCTGAGCCGCGCGGCGACGATTGCGTACCAGACAGCGCGGTCGCTCGCCGCGCTCGACAAGCCGCTGCACCAGGTGCCTTCCAATAAAGCCAGTTGCACCGGTAATCAGGATCATAGCTTCTCTCCTCACTGCTGCCACCTCTGCGCTCTTGCAGCCGCTCTCCACTGGCTGCTAGCTGGCGCTGTGTGACAGACATGCTTTCTTCGCCAGCGATGGCGAGATCCCTTCAGAAAAGAAGACGTCACAGGAGCCTTCAACAGAGACCACCTCCTTCGAGGAGAGCGGAGCCAGGCTTGCCGACGACTACTTCCCCAGAGCAGACAGGCCGCCGTATGACGCTGAACCCGGCAGACAAGCCAGCAGGAGCAATCAGAAGCCAGCCAGATCAGCCAAAACAAGCCTCGCCTGCCGCTGGCTGGCAGGCGAGACGAAATAGCTCACCCGTTCATCGGTCGCCTGGCCTGCCCCGGCTCGCGCGAATTACAGATTCGCCAGGGCAGCAGCATCCGATCAGGGAGAAGAGTCAGCAGCAGCCTTCTCCTTCCCTAACCCGGCCCTCGCCAGCCAGGTCCCGAGAACGACAATCTCTCACTAGCTAACGCTCCCCAGGATCGCCACCAGTAGAGCATCATCGACACCGCTCCTTGGACAAGCCTGCCGCTATTTCGTGATATTGAGACCGTCCACATGTTCGACCTCAATACGCCGGCCTAGATGGCGCTCCAGCACCTTGAGAATTTTATTGACGGTGACACGTGTTGTCGGGCCACCGTGGCTAATGCGGGTGATCGTTGCTGGTGCAATACCCGTCTCGCGGGCCAGCTCTGTCTTTCGGAGGGCTGCTTCAGCGATCAGGTCGTCCAGTGTTGGCATCTCACTCTCTCCTTCTCTCTCTTTATAGAGCAACATTATAATTATAGTATATAACACGAATAACACATTTTCTTAAGAAAGTCAATAAAGAGAAGCAGAGAGGGTTTTCATTATGGATATCTTTTGGCAGCAAAAGGGAAGCATGTCTTTACACTATATAGAACCGCCTGGCTTGAAGATTTAGGGGAAGGCAGAAGAGGAAATCCCAGGTGAATAGGAACAATGCCGTTGAACATAAGCACAGCAGTAACCAGGAGGGCTGGAGCGGGTTCGCGGGCAAGAGCGGTTCCCAGAGGTGGCCAGACGGGCCTGGGTAGAGGGAGAGCAGACCTGGACCTCCCTCAGAGCAGGGTTTCGGCGGGCAGGTGGATACGCACCGCCACGCCCTCATCTGGGCCGCTCTTAATCGTCAGACTGCCGCCGGCAATAGCCAGGAGAGCGCTATGGGTCAGCAGGCCGCCGCCGGTACCGCTGGTAGTCGCGTCGGCGGCAGCGATCCCCACGCCATCATCAGCCACTATCACCTCCAGATCGGGATCACAGCGAGCCTGCAGCGTCAGGCGCAGGCGGCGATGGACATCGCTGCCGCGAGCATGGCGAGCGGCATTGCGCAGCGCCTCCTGCACAGCGGCAAAGATCAGCTCCGCAATGGCGGGCGGTGTTACCTCATCGATGTGTGTCGCTGTCTCTTCATCCACCTGCCAGCAGACCTCATCGAAGGCATCATGAAAATCCTGCTCCAGCATCGTCCGAATAGCCTGGACCAGCCCCTCGCGCTCCAGGCGATAAGGTGCACCGGGCGTCGTCGCGCGCATCAGGGCCGCCAACTGACGATGGGCGCTACTCACCAGCCCAACCGCCTCCTCGAGTGCCGCACGGGCCGCCTCCTGACCATCCTGGCGCGTCCCCATACGCAGCGTCTCCAGATGCAGGAGCGCCAGATGCATCTGAGGCAGAATCTCATCATGCAAAATTCGCCGCTGCTGAGCGCCCAGCAGCTTCACATCGACAATGCGCCGGCGTAGCAAAGCCGCGACGGCCTGCATCGCCTCATGATCGCCAATTGTATCGAGAATGCGCTGCCCACAGGCCTGGGCCAGATTCATATCCTCCTTAGTGAAGGTCCCACCATCCTCGCGCGGCCCCAAAAAGAGGGTCGCCACCAGCCCGCGCTCATCGTAGAGAGGCATCACCCAGCAGACCAACGGCTCGCCGCTCACCAGGCGCAGGCGTAAGCGATAAGCCAGCGGCGTCCCGGCTCCACGCCCACCCGGGGGACGGCGCGGCACCAGCTTCACCAGGGCATCCGTCTCAGCGGAGGCCGTTCCTTCGCCGCGGCGCGGCAGCTCCGTTCCATTGAAGCGGGCATCAGCCGGCCAGCGATAGCTAAAGGTGCGGCGCATTGGGCCAGCCAGAATCACCAGGCGCGCGCAGCGCACCGCCAGGACACTCTGGCAGAGTGAGAAAAAGAGGTTCTCCAGCTCGTGCTCACTCTTCTCCGCGCTCGTATTCAGCCAGTGGCGCAGGCTCGTACTACTCAAAAAGCGGCCCAGCAAGGCAATATAGCGATCATGAGCCTGGTAGCTGCTCCAGGTAAAGAGAGCGTAGGCCACTGTCGCCAGGCAGGTAATGCAGAGCAGCCCACCCAGACTACTATGCGTCAGCGAAACCAAAAGGGCGATGAAGAGCGCCACCGCCGTCGCCACAATGACGATGCCGCGCCACTGCTCAAAGAAGCCTCGTCGCGCCAGTGGGCGCTCAATCAAGATACCATGACGGACAATCGAGTAGCCGATGACCAAAATGATCAAAGCCACCACCAGGTTGGCGACCAGATCAAGCACGAGCAGGCCCGGGGGAATGGACCGTAAAGGTGGCACAGCCAGCAGCGGCGCCCCACGCCCCAGCCAGCGCAGCATTGACCACAGCCCGGCCAGGCCCAGGCCAATAGTCAGGGCCACCATCAGTAAAGCCGCCAGCAGCAAGGCCGGGCGCGCCAGGTGCCAGGAGAGCTGCGGCTCCTCTAACAATTCTACCTCCGTAGGATCATCCCAGAAGGCTTCTAACAGGGCCCGCCGCAACGCAGGCCGGGCCCCCCCCCTCCTGCGCGCCCGCAAGCTCAGCCCCACAGCCCGCCCGCCGGCCACCACCACCTGCTGAATACGACTGGAAGTAAACCAGGGGCCGATGGCGCAGAAGGCGACATAGACCAGAAACAGGAGCGGCAGCAGGAAGAGCGGCGAAATCCAGGCCCGCCCCACACTGGGAGGCGGCGCGCTATAGGCCAACAGCTGCAATGTTTCCACAAAGGTAAAGGTCCGGCGATTGAGCAACAATAGTAAGAGCAGCGCCGTCCCGAGAACGGCCCCTAGAGCCAGCAACCAGGGAATGCGCCGTCGCCAGCCAGCGTTGATCAGCGAGGCATAGTGCAGGCCGATAGCGAACCAGATATAGGGCACCCAGAGCGCCGGAAACCAGGCGGCCTGCCAGAGCAGATTGAGTAGAG
The DNA here is from genome assembly GCF_001748285.1 of Thermogemmatispora onikobensis. Lineage (NCBI taxonomy): Bacteria > Bacillati > Chloroflexota > Ktedonobacteria > Thermogemmatisporales > Thermogemmatisporaceae > Thermogemmatispora > Thermogemmatispora onikobensis. Next base: position 61,178 of record NZ_BDGT01000019.1, read on the forward strand.
GGCGCAGAGCCGGCTGATCCAGCGGCAGCGTAATCAGCAGGGCATGCACGAAGAAAAAGAGGGCACTCAGCGCCAGACCCACCACTCCCCAGAGCGTGATACGCGCCCGATGATCACCGTTCAGCCAGACCGTACTCGCCAGCCAGAGGAAGGTCACCAGATTAAAGATCGAGACCGCCAGCGTCAGCGTGCGCAGCAAGGTGACCGGAGCAAGCAGTGTCTCAAGAGCCATCATTTCCCTCACAACAGGCAGATCGACTGAGCGGCCCGGCTAAGAAGAGGCCTCCTCTCCCTCGCTGGCATAGAAAGGCACCCACTCGCCCTTGCGATTCTGCACGTAGGCCACTCCCTGCTCATCCCAGATGATCATGCGATTGAGCGTGTAGATCAGCGTCGCGCGCGCGCGCGCCACCTTCTCATCAACCGCTGACTCGCTCAAGCCCCAGGCGGCATAAATGCGTCCATTGGTGCGGCTCACCGCACGCTTATCGTGCAGATTCAGACGGGCCGCAATCTGCTCATTGGTCATGCCCTGGGCCAGCAGCTCGGCAACACGCAACTCGTTCGGCTCCAACAAGGCGCGCGGCGACTGCTCATCCAGACTGCGCACCTCCTGCACACGGTCCTCGATCTCGGGATCAACGAAGCTGCGACCACTGATAGCATCACGCAGCAGCGGCACCAGCATGCTCGGCAGCAGATAATTGCTTTTACGAACGTAAGCGTAGTGCGTTAGAATACCAGAAGCGCGAAACTCGCGATAATACTCATCGTCATCCTGAATCGAATAAAAGACCACCGGCATGCGGGGGCGCTCACGGCGAATAGCGACCGCCGCCGCCACGCCGCTCATCGCCTTGCGCCCCAGGGCAGGATCACGCAGCTGCACGTCCATGAGGATCACATCCATATCCAGCTCGCAGGCGCGCGCCACGGCCTCACGTCCCGTGGCGGCCTCACCAACCACCTGGACAGCCCCCGTCGCCTCAAGGCCCTCACGCAGGGCCTTGCGCAAGGGGCCGTGATCATCGACCAGCAGCAGCTTCATCGGAGCATCCATAGCCGGAACGGAAACAGCCCTCCTTTTGGTCCGTTGGGAGCACCAGAGCACAGAGCAACAGCACCTTGCCGCTCGGATCAGGCACCATGCCAGGCCAAGGCCACACCTTTCCCTATCTTCCTGCAGACTAGAACGTTCCAGCCCGACGCCAGGGAACAGTGCGCGCCCTTATTATACACCGCTGCCGTCCTGAGAGAGCAGAACCTCCCAGAAGGCAGGTTAGATGAGGAAAGAAGCGGGCGCAGGAGGGCCAGAAAGCGGGCGGGCCGACAGCCGGGGGGTGCCCCTTCCTCGCAGGGAAATGCAACAGGCTGTCGGCCCACCTGCCAGCAGATGAGGCGTGGAGAGCGCACCCGCCACCACCACCCTGTCTAGCTTCTCCTCAGCAGCTCAACAGAGGAGAAGCCAACGGAGCCAGAGGGGCAGAAGCTGAACGGACGTGGCAGCATCGCGTCAGCAACTGCCGCCCTTGATTGATCTGAGCGACCAATGTTCTCCAGTCCTAGTAGCCGGCGGTCTGCTCAAAAGCCTGGGCAATCACCTGGTAGCCCTTGTCCGTTGCATGGATGTCGTGGAAGACACTGCACATCCAGGTATAGCTACAAATGTTGTTATTGGGGACAGCGGCCCCTCCAAAGGCAGAAAAGACATCGACGAGCACCCCAAAGCCCTGGACATCGCTCGCCAGATGCTCATTGAGCTGCTGAGTATAGGGCACCGTGTTGGGGCAGATGTTCTGATAGGGATTGTAATAGTTCATCACGAGCACATCGCCCGTCACCTGCCCGTTCACCGTAAGAGCCGCCCGCAGCTGGGGCAGAATCACCTGGCGCAGATTATAGTCCAGCGTCTGCAAGGCACTGGTGCTGCCAGTGGTATCGATCGCACAGGTCTGCGAGTTCAGATAGGGCAGGACATCATTGGCCCCGATATCCAGGGTCACAGGGCTGACCTGGCCCGGATGGGCTCGCAGGAAATTGAGGGCGGCATTCAGCTGAGAACCAACGTAGGGATACTTGCGCAGGAGGGGAAAAGGACATTTGCCGTTGAGGAAGGTGACGCTGGTCTCGCCCGGACAGGCCAGGTTGACCATGTTGGTTGTGCCATGCGCCTTCAGATCCTGGAAAAAGTAGTTGCTGTAGCCGTGCGTGAAGTCAAGGTCAGGCTGGAAGCCGAAAGCGAGGGAGTTTCCCAGGACAAGGTAGTACTTCTTTGGGCCGACCAGCTTCAAGCCCTGGGCATGAGCTGCACGCACATCAGGGGTAAGAATAAAGAGGAGTAGCACGGTCAGGACGAAGGGTAGCACCAGGCGGCAGCAGGAAGGTATGCGTTTACCCATACATGACCCCCTTTGGTGTCAGGGCTAACATTGCAGCAAGCAGTGAGGAAAAGCACACACCCCTGTTACATAGTATACAATCTGAAACAAAATAATACAAGACATTACATAGCAAAACAACCGTTTGTCCCCTGGCAGGCAGCGACAGCGTCAGCCGAGAGGAAGGCCGGGACGGCTCTCGGCGCAGCGGGTTCGACCAGGCCTTGACCCAGGCCGCCTTCTCAGCTATAGTCTTCAGAGAAAGCAAGCGGCAGGTCTCGGCGAGGCCAGACCGGGCAGGCGCAAGAGGCCGGGTCGCGCTCTTTTTCTTCCCCGGTCGATCGGGAGCGCTTGAGGCAATGAGACAGGTAATGCGGGTATGGAGCAGACGCAGCAGACGGGACAGATAGAACAAATGAGGCAACAGAGCCGCTCGCAGCGCGTTTTAGCTATTCAACAGATCTGGGATGATCCTCCCGGCTACCTTGGCGAGATCCTCGCTGAGCACGGCATCGCCTGCGATACTGTGCACGCCGAGCGGGGCCCGCTGCCGGATCATCCGGGTGACTACGGCGCCCTCCTCGTGCTGGGCGGTCCCCAGCATGTGGGCGAGGATGAGCGCTACCCCTATCTCCGCCAGGAGCAGGCCCTGATTCGCCAGGCTGTTGAGCAGGACATTCCTTTCCTTGGCATTTGCCTGGGAGGACAATTGCTTGCGAATGTGTTGGGAGCGGAGGTCAAACGGCACGATTTTGTGGAGCTGGGCTTCTACCAGGTGCAATTGACCGAGGCCGGGCAGCGCGACCCGCTTTTTGAGGGACTGCCGGGCTATCAGCAGGTGATCCACTGGCATGAGGACGTCTTCGGCCTGCCTGCAGGCGCCGTTCTGCTGGCCACCAGCCCGAGCGCGCCTCATCAGGCTTTCCGCTATGGGCGCTGCGCTTATGGATTGCAATACCACATCGAGCTGACGCCCGCGATGCTGGACCTGTGGCTCTATACCCCTGACTACCGCGAGGAAATTATCTCGCTCTTGGGGCCTGACGCTATCGAGCGCCTGGAGCAGGAACGCGCCCGCTTCTATCCGCTCTATCGCCAGCATACGCGCCTGGTTTTCGAAAACTTCCTGCGCCTGGCCGGGCTTCTGCCAGCACCTTCTGGCCATGAGCCAGGCAGGTAAACAGGCAGGCCAGAAGGCGGGGAACTGGCCAGCCCGCCCTGCTGGCCTCCTTGTGCTCATGCCTGCCTGCTGTGAGCGAGCAGGACGGGTAGTCGGCGCGTTTCGGTCTCGTATTTGCGTAAGCAGTTGACCAGACAGGGATAGCATACTATAATTAGCGTAAGCGCGATCAAGGGACAATTTCCCTCGCTATTCCTCGCCTGGCGAGGTCTGATGCTTTCCTCGCCCACTGCGAGGGATCGGTCGCCGTCCATCGGCATGGCCAGGCCCCCAGCAGGGCTAGCCCGTCGTACGGCGCTCCAGGTCCAGAGCCCGTGCCAGGAGGCGACTCAGGCGCACGGCCAAGCACGCTACCATATCTGCACCAGACATGCCTTGTCCTGGTCTGTACTGCTATGTCACGACCAAGCCGTGGAGTGGAGCTGAAGGAGTCATTGATTACAATGCCGCATGCAAGAGGCCGCCGGCGCCAGGCCAGCGTCGCCTCTGAGCCGTCTCGCTTTGTGTTTTCTGCCTGTAGTATCCCCTGTGAAAGGCACCCAGAGCACAACGAGGACAGTTTTATCTCTGATGCCTCAACTGGCCTGGCCGCTGTTTTCGATGGCGTCGGTGGCAGCGCCGCCGGCGAAATCGCCGCTCGTATCGCGGCCCGCTGCACGCATCAGGGCTGGAAAACTGTGATGCGCCGCCTGCAACAGCGTTACCCCAGCGGCCTCTTGCTGGATCAGCCGGGAGAGCACCATCAAGAGCTTGGCCGCTACTTGCGCGAGGTGCTGGAAGAGGCCGACGAGCTGATCCGCACGGAAGGCGCGCAGCTGGCCGGAACCGACGACCTGGCGACAACGGTCGCCCTCGGCGTCTTTTGCCCCCTCTCTAATGCCCCCGGAGCCTTGCTCTTCTATGCCCATGTCGGCGATAGCCGCATCTATTTACTCCGACCCGGCGAGCCGCTCCGCCGTCTGACCACCGACGATGGCTTGCTGGGAAAGTTGGTGGAAAATAAGGTGCTCAGAGATAGCGATGCCCTGCGCATCGATCAGGCGATGCGCTTCGAAGATCTCTCGGATCTGGAGCTGAACTACTTCCGCTGGCGCGGCGGCATTACTCAGGCCCTCGGCGGCCCCCTACCCCCCACTATTCACGTGGACCAGACGACGATCGCTCCAGGCGACCGCGTGCTCTTCTGCACCGACGGCATCCACGATAATTTGACCGATGAGGAGATCGCGGCTTTGCTCAAGGCTGGCCCCCGCTCTTCGGTGGCTCGCCTCCTGGTCGAACGCTCGCTACAACGCTCGCGCGAGGAGCGCCATCTGACCATTCGAGCAAAACCCGATGATATCACTGCTGTTGTTGTGACCTGCCGCTTCTAGATCTCCTCTTGGAAGCATGGCCCTCTCTTCTCTCGCTGTACATGAGCAGTCTCCCCCCAAAAGTACCAGGCACATGTGTCGATGTGCCTATCGATCGTGACAGTATGCTACACTGTTCCCTGCTTCAAGGCTTTCCAGTAAGATAGAGAGCTGCTGCTCAGCATGAGAAGAGATCGGCTGACGTTCAAGGTGATCAGTCTCTTTGTGCTCCTGTTGTTGTTGCCCGCCTGCGCGAGCGGCGGGAACAGCAGCAGTCGCTCTCAACCCGCACGCGATGCGGCCCACGCCCCCCTCGGCAGCGGAGCCTTTACCAATTTGGAGCGGCTGGCAACGCCAACACCTACGGTTCTGATCCCCAGTCAGCATCTCACCCCCACGCCTCCCCCCACCACTACGAAGACAAGCGGCTCTCAGGCAACTCCCCTGGCCAGCGCTTCCGCTCCCTATGGCCCTCCTCCCCCGCTTACAGCTTTGGAGCAATACCTGACTCAAAAGCTCTTCGAGCAGATCAATAGTGATCGGGCGGCCCAGGGCCTCTATCCCTACGTGTGGAACGCGACGTTAGCTGCTGGCGCTCGCTTGCATAGTTGGAATATGTACCACTGTGGCTTTAGCCATACCTGCCCCGATGGCCTGCCGCAGTGTACACGTATCGCTAACGAAGGTTTCAGCTTCAGCGATTGCGGCGAGAATATCGGTCTGGCCGGCCCCTCAAATCCTGCCTGGACCAATGTCTATCAGGTCCAGGAAAGCATGGCGAATGAGCCGGCAACGGGCTGGCACCACATCCATCTCTTTAGCACGACATTGCACCGCGTGGGCATCGGGGTCTATGTCGATCCTTCGGGCTGGGTCTGGTTTACGGAGGACTTCATTAGTTAGGGCTGGCTCGGACCTGTCTTGCGGGGCCTGGGTCCAGCGTCCAGCAGGCCAGAGCCAGAGGTGGGCCGCTCTCCGTCCCACCCCCGCTTGTGCTGCTCTTCGCGACTGCGGCTGAGCAGAGCAGGCAGAGGAGTGACCTCTTGCCGGTTGCTGCCTTCCTGCGTGACCCGGCTCTCTCTACCTGCTCCCAGCCTCGCTTCTATCCTTGCGTGCCGCCAGCAGCCTGGGCCTGGCTTTCCTGGCTGGCCGCGCGCTCCTCTTCGATGAGCTGGGCCTCAATTCGGATGTCAATGCGGTCACTGACAAGCCAGCCGCCAGCTTCCAGGGCCACATTCCAGTTGAGCCCCCAGTCTTTGCGGTTGAGCGAGGAGGTGGCCGTGAAGCCCAGGCGCCTCTTGCCTTGCCAGTCACGCGAGCGGCCTTCCAGGGTGACGTCGAGAACAATGGGCCGGGCGACGCCCCGAATGGTGAGGTCACCGTAGAGCTTGCCGGTGGTGTCGCTGAGGGGTTCTACGCGCGTGCTGGTGAAGGTGATGGTGGGGTACTGCTCAATATCAAGGAAGTCGGCAGATTTGAGATGGGCGTCGCGTTGCGGCTGGTTACTATCAAGGCTGGCTGCGTCGATTTCGACGGTGACCCGCGTCGCTTCGGGGTGAGCCTCGTCGAACTCAATGGTTCCCGCCCATTGCTTGAAGCGACCTCGCACGGTGGTGATCATCATGTGCTTGGCACTGAATTCGATGCTGGTGTGCGCCGGGTCGATGCGCCAGGGCATGGCTGGCCTCCTCTTCTCAAAGAAGAATAGCAAACAACTTAAAAATAGTTACTAATGTTAGTATAGCAACCATAAAAAGTATAGATGAAGGCGGGGTCTTTGTCAAGTCAAGATGGAGTGTGGGGGGACCAGGCCAGGCGGATGGTGCGGCTGGTGGGAAGAGGCAGGAGCATGGAGGTCTTTGGCAGGGACTTGCCGGGCGACAGTCGGCGGGCTATCATGGGGAGCAGAAGAGAGAGAGCAGGCTGAGGGCTTCAGCCGGCAAGCATGAGAAGGAAAGGGCCGGGTGCCGATGATTCCGCGCGATGATTTTACGCCGCATGGCTATCTAGACAATCCTTTCCACAGTTGGAAGCTGAATCCGAGCGGTGTGCTTCGCAGCCGCCCGCCGCTTGGCATGGGCTGGCACGTCCCTAATCTGGGCAGCTATGTGCGCAACCAGTTTCAATACAGCGCTCATCTGAATATTGGGCTGCGCCTCGGCGATGATCTCTTGCTGATTACGCCGGAAGATTTCCAGCGCCAGGGCTGCGCTCTCAATAGCCCTCTCCATACCAGGAATCGCTTCGCCTACAATTGTATTGTCCCCTCACACAATCTGCTGGTGCACGCTGTGTATTTCCTGGTTGAGGAGCATGTGCTTGGCTGTCTGCTCTCGTTGACGGCCACGGGCGAGTCGAGGCTGCGGGTGACCTGTTATGTTCAGCACGAGCACACCCACAATCCCTTTACGAGTCGCCTGTGGGAGCACGGTCTCTATGGGCGTGCCCTGCCTGGGGGCAATCTGGCCATGTTAGGCATAGCCAGCGAGGGTGACGTCTTCATCCACGGCTGGCTAGCTGTCGACGACGGTCCTGCGCCCCAGCCAGGAGAGCCGATCTATACTGTCTCTCAGGCCGAACTGGGCGCCCGACTACGTGGGGCCGCGGTGGCCCCACCAACGGTGACGCAGGCAGACCCCGAGACAGGCTGGCAGGTGCGCACGCTGACGCTGCCTTGCACCGTGGAGCTGATGGCGGATGGCGAGGAGCGCCGCCTGCTGCTCTTGCTGGCGCGTGGGGTCTCGCTTGATCAGAGCTACCGCCGCTGGCGTGAGGCTCAGGCAGGCTTCCAGGCGGCCTTGAGGGAGCGAGAGCAAGAGGACGAGGCTTTCTGGACACGGGCGCCCCAGCTGTCGGGCGACTGGCCAGCGACCTGGCGCCGCGGCTTCGTCTATGATCAGGAAACCTTGCGCATGGTGATTCGCCCTCCTTGCGGTCTGCTTAAGGGAGCCTGGGACGGCATGCAGATCCAGGCTCCGCGCCTGGTGCTGGCTGAGGCCGCCCTGGATGCCCTGGCTCTCAGCTATGCGGCGCCCGAGTTGGCTGAGGAGGTGCTCTTGACCCACTTTACGGAGGCACCCCACTCCAATCTTCCCTGTATGCGTGAGGATGGCAGCTACAATATGGTGGCCGACGATGGGCAGATCTGCGGGACCGCTCCGGAGTGGGGCTATCCCCTCTATTGCTGCGATCTGCTCTTCCGGCGCAGCGGTAACCGGGCCTGGCTCCGGCGCCTCTATCCCGCTGCCGCCGCTTATCTGCGCTGGTGGCTGGAGCATCGCCGCGATGCCGACGGTTGGCTGGTCTACGCCTGCTCCTGGGAGAGCGGTCAGGATGTGTCGAGTCGCTTTGGACCGCAGCAAACCGGGGGGACGCTTATTCAGCATGTGCGTCCGGTGGATCTGCAGGCCAGCATGGCCCAGGGAGCAGCCATTGTGACACGCTGGGCCACGATTCTGGCGCAAGAGGAGGTGGATGGCTCAGAGCGAGCCTCCTCTGCCGGCCCGCTTCTCAGCCGCGAGGAGTGGCAGGCTGAGGCCGCCTGGTGGCAACGTATCGCCGATGAATTCACGGTCAAGACGCGGCGTATGTGGCAGCATGGCTGGTTCCGAGACTACGATTCCCAACGCCAACAATGGTCGAGCGAACGGGATGCCATGCACCTGGCCCCCGTCTTTTGTGGCGCGGCTGGCTGGGGTCAGAGCGAGCAGCTGCAGGAAGCGCTGCGCCATCCCCCGACTCACAGTGGAGGCTGGGCCCCACTCTGCTGGCCCCCAGTGGCGTTGACCGTCATCGGAGCCGCCGACGCTGCCGGCCTGCCCGAGGTGGCCGCTGAACTCGCCGCCCAGTTCATCGCCGATGGCTATCGCCATCTCGACCGACGCTCCTTCAGCGCCGAAGAAGGTTTACCCGGGGTGACCCGCGAATATCGCCAGGCCCGCTGGCAGGGCACCATGCTGGAGTACGTCACCGCCGGTATTGAAGGCTATGGCTGGGGCGCCTTGGGCCTGCATCTCTTGCTACGCTACCTGCTCGGTCTGCGCGAAGAAGAGGCGGGCCAGCTTACAGTGCAACCCATGCTGCCCCGCGCTCTGCGCCGACCCGGCAGCCGCTACCACGCGGGTCCGATCCAGTGGGGTCCCTTTGCTCTGCAGGCCACCTGCTCTGTGGGCGATGGCGACCACTACCACTTTAACCTGACGGCAAGCGAGCGCAGTGGTAGCGCTGCGCACTGGGAGTGGGAAGGACGCTGGGGAGAGAGTCGCCTCATCCAGCTCAGCTCTTCCTGACTCCCTTGTTCTCTGGCCCGGTCAAGGCCCCCGCGCGGGCAGTCGCCTGGTGCTGCCACTAGACCTCCGCCTCCTGTAGCAGGGCCTCAAACTCTGCACGATTGAGATGCTCCCGCTCTAGCAGCGCCCCGGCCAGCCGATGCAGCTGATCACAATGCGTGCTCAAGATCGAGCGAGCCAGCTCGCGGCCCTCGCTCAGAATGCGCTGCACCTCGGCATCGATGAGAGCAGCCAGCGAGGTGCTGATCGCGCCGAAGCCACGCCCCAGGCCGGTCCCTGCGGCCTGCATGCGCGCCAGGGTCGCTGTTGTAGCATGAGCCGGCAGCAGATGAGCACTGGCCGAAGTCGATCCTAACGGGGAGACCTCCAGGGCCAGCGCCGCCCCCGTCGCTCGTGCGGAGACCGCCGACAGGGCGGGACTGACCTCCTCGGCGCCGTAATCGGCGAAGATCACTCCTACCTGCTCGCTCATCCCCCAGCGGGTGACCATGCGGCGCGCCAGATCAGTCACCACCTGCAGGTCGTTCTCAGCGCCCGTCGTCACATGATCGGAACCAAAGATCAGCTCCTCAGCGACCCGCCCTCCCAGACCAACGGCGATGCGCGCCATCAGCCGCTCACGGCTATAGTTATAGCGATCCTCTTCGGAGACGAACTGAGTTACGCCCAGGCTCTGACCCCGCGGCAGAATCGTTACGCAATTTACGCGGTCCGCCTCCGGCAAGTGGTAGGCGACCAGGGCATGGCCCCCTTCATGATAGGCGATCACGCGCCGCTCCCGCTCGCTCATCACTAGCGGACGCAGAATGCCGAGCTGGACGCGGGCCAGCGCTTCTTCAAAACAGGTCTGCGTCACTGTCTCCAGGTCGCGGCGCGCCGCAATCAGGGCCGCTTCATTGACCAGATTGGCCAGATCAGCCCCACTCATACCTGTCGTCAGACGCGCCAGGCGTTCCAGATCGACATCTTCATGCAGCGGCGTTCGACGGGTATGGACCGCCAGAATGGCCTGCCGCCCGGCTCGATCGGGGAGGGAGACCGTAATGGTGCGGTCGAAACGCCCCGGGCGCAGCAAGGCGCGATCCAGGATATCGACCCGGTTGGTGGCCGCCAGCACGATCACCGCTTCACGCTCGTTAAAACCATCCAGCTCAACCAGCAACTGGTTGAGGGTCTGATCGCGCTCCTCATTGCTGAAGACACGCGCCCCTCGCTTGCGCCCTACAGCATCAATCTCATCAATAAAGATGACACACGGAGCCGACTTGCGGGCCTCGGCAAAGAGATCGCGCACCCGACTGGCACCGACGCCAACAAACATCTCCACAAATTCCGAGGCACTGATGCTGAAGAAAGGCACACCGGCCTCGCCCGCGACCGCTTTTGCAAGCAGGGTTTTGCCCGTCCCCGGTGGCCCAACCAGGAGGGCGCCCCGCGGGATGCGAGCCCCCAGGCGCTTGAAACGCTCCGGCGCGCGTAGGAACTCGACAATCTCTTCTAGCTCAGAACGTACCTCATCGATGCCAGCGACATCGGCAAAGGTTACCGGGGGAGCCGTTTTCACACGCGCCTGCCCCATGCGCCCCGCCAGGCCATTGCTTCCTCCACCGCTGACCTCGGCCAGCGAACCGCCATTGCTCCCCCGGTCCTGGCCTTCCGTCTTGCGCTCCGCCGGGCCCGGCTGCTTCTCGAAGCGGCGCGCCCGGCTCCGACTCATACGCGCGATGCGCTCGTCTAGAGCACGCAGCGGACGCGGATTGCGCAGCGAGAAAGTCATCAGGGTGAGAACCAGGCCAATGACCACAATGGGCAGCAGGCGCCAGAGCAGCTGCAACCACAAAGGATTAGAGGTCGGGGACAATATCGTCACGAAAACATGTTTTTCATACAGAAGAGGCATGAGCTGTGGATCTCCCTCGGCAGGCAGGCGCGTATAGAGCTGCCGGGCCGGATTGAAGGTCTGCGCCTGTGTCTGGGCACTGGCCCACCCCGAATAATTGGCGCTGGCGCTGATCGAGCGGCTCCAGGCCCTCATCTCGGTAGCCAGGGCTTGCGAGGAAGGCGGCTGCCCGGCAGGCGTCGAAGTAGAGGCCAGCAAGCCATACATCGAGCGGTCCTGCAGCACCACCGCCAGCACCTTGCCCGCCTTGACCTGGTTCACAAAAGCGCTATAGCTCAGCACTGTCACGCCGCTCGGCGCCGTGCTGGTCAGCGGCGGCTGGAGCTGGCTGGCCAAGCCAAAGAGCAGCAGGACTAAAGCCAGCACAAGGGCCCCCGTCAACAGCCCGCTGCGCCGCGCCTGTATCCATGACAGCCATTTCAGCCGATTGCTTCTCCTACTCCTCACACCATTGCGCCGCCATGCCCGTTGCCACCAGCGCGCATGGCGACCACCCTTTTCTTCCATTCCTTCACCTCACCTGAGAAAGGCCCGCAAGCAATCAAATGAGGGTCGTTTGCAGAAGATGCTCGCAGCCTTCCGTGTCCTTCATAGTTCATTTCATGTCTGTCAATGTTTCAATCGCTATGTTACGCCTTTTTCTTTCCTGCCATGAGCACAATGCAGGGAAGAGGCCAACCCGTCCAGGAGATGAAGACCGTATGAGTGCTCTCGCCCTATGTCGGACACGTGAAGATTGTACTGCTTCCCCCCGCCTTCCTCAGAGAGGTGGTGGATCTTTAGTACTTTCTTCTTAGTGAATATTATAGCAAATCGTTTCTCTCATTGCTATTACGTATCAAGATATCTCTTTGCTCTCTCTTACCGTGGCGTTGCTCCTTTGGAGGCGCTTGGACCCCGCCTTGGGGACCAGCCTATTCGCTTCCTTCCTGCCTCAGCCAGAGAGAGCAGGCTATGTGCTCTCCGGCTCTCCCTCTCTTTTTCGTTATAAACGAGCCAGCCAGGGACCTCTGGTATGCGGGGAATTTCTCCTTGGGTCCATCAGGGGGAGGATAGTCCCCTTGCCAACCATGCTGCCCTATCTATTCCTGACGCAACATCTCATCGCATGGGATAGAATCAGAAGCGCCGCTCCCTTGTGCGTAGGCAGGCTGGCCAAAGGTTGCCAGAGTGAGCAATGTGCAGGTGCGAAAGTGAGCAGCACAAGTGAGCAGCACAAGTGAGCAGGCTCCCTGGCTGGTTATGCCAGGAATCACTCTGATAGGCCAGGAAATAGAAGGAGACATCGGGACCATGAAAGCAATCCGCATCTACGAAACTGGCGGACCAGAGGTCTTGCGTTTAGAGGAGATCGAGACGCCGCAGCCGCGGCAGGGCGAAGTGTTGATCAAGGTGGCAGCTGCCGGGGTGAATTATGCCGATCTGGCTCAGCGTCAGGGTACCTATCTGACGCGCACACGCACACCGACCACGCTCGGCGTCGAGGTTGCTGGCACAGTGGTGGCCCTGGGCGAGGGCGTCACCGCTCCCTCCCCGGGCACGCGCGTGGCGGCCTTTGCCACCGGCGGCTACGCTGAATATGCCACTGCCAGGGCAGAGACGGTCTTTCCGATCCCGGAGACCCTCGATTTTGTGCGGGCCGCTGCCCTGCCCGTCCAGGGGGTGACCGCTTATCAGCTTCTGCACGACTCAGCTCGCCTGCAAGCGGGTGAAAGCGTGCTGGTGCATGCCGCTGCGGGAGGCGTAGGCACGTTTGCCGTGCAGCTTGCCCATCTGCTAGGAGCAGGCCAGGTCATTGGCACGGCGAGCAGCGAGGCCAAACTGGAGTATATTCGGCGCCTGGGAGCCGATCAGGCCATCAACTACAGCCAGGAGAACTGGACGGAGCAGGTCAAGCAGGCCACTGGCGGGCGCGGCGTCGATGTGCTGCTTGAGATGGTCGGTGGCTCGATTGCGGAGCAGAACCTGCGTTGTCTGGCCCCTTTCGGTCGAATGGTTGTCTATGGGGCTGCCAGCGGACAGATCGTTCAGTTCAGCGGTATCCAGCTGATGTATAAAAACCAGGCGATCATCGGCTACTGGCTGAGTGCCTGGCTCAGCCGTCCGCAGCAGGTGGCTTTCGCGATGCAGGAGCTGACTCGCTACCTGGCCGCTGGTCAGCTGACAATCTCTGTCGGGCAGACCTTCCCCCTTGAAGAAGCAGCTAACGCCCACCGGGCCATTGCGGAGCGACGTACTACTGGGAAAGTCGTCCTGACAGTAGAACCTCTGTAACTCTTCTACGAATCCTTCCTACGGAGGAACGCTTTCTACTTGACGAACAGCGGTCCTGGCTTTGGAGATCTTCCTTCCGGCCCGCCGCCAGGGCCGCTTGGGCCAGTCTTTGCAACACTGGAGCCTGCCAGGCGTTTCTACTAATGATGGCCTCAGCCGCTCGCGCTGAGCGCTGGCTCTCGTCCAGCAACCAGGCGAGCAACAATCTTGCCCCGGCTGCTACTAAGGGGGACCTGGCCAGTACAGCGTCCCTTCCGGGCGATGGTGGCAGCCGGAGAGCCTCACCAGGCTGGCCTTTCACTTCATCACTGGGAAGCAGGAACAGAGGTCTAGAGGATGGACGCCTTCCAGTTCGGTCAATGGTTTAGCAAACGACGGCGCCTCTGCGGCTGGTACAGCCAGCGTGCCTTGATCGAGACGATCCGCAAGGACCCGGCGCTGCGCACCCTCGGCATCTCTGAGGATTTTCTGGCGCGGCTGGAGGCCGGCCATCTCCACTATCCTTTCCGCGGGAAGACCAGGCAGCGCGTTCTTGCCCTGGCCACCCTGCTCTGCCGGACGCCGCGCGATGTGCAGCTCTATCAGCGGGCCGCCGGCCTGCACGATCTCAGTCCCCAGGAAACGGAGCTGCTTGCCACCCTCACCGAGCAGTTGGGCGAACCTTCCTCACCGGGCCTCGTGTTGCTTCCTCCCCGCCCTACCCATCTGATTGGCCGCCAGCGCGAGCTGCAGCAGCTTCTCCATGCTCTCCGCGATGAGGGGCCAGGCATCTATATCATCAGCGGTATGCCCGGCGTCGGTAAGAGTGCCCTCGCCGCCGAGCTGGCCCATTTACTGGCCACCGATGCCAATCGCTACCGGCGCTGCTTCCCCGATGGCATTGTGGCCCTGAGCGCGCGGGGTTGCCAGGGCTTGCCCGGCCTGCGCACCCTGCTGCAGCGCCTGCTCGCTCTCCTCAGCATGGGTCAGCGCCAGCCAGAGCAGGCCAGCGGGGCGCTCGCACTTCCCCCAGAACTGACGCCGGCTCAGACCAACTGTTCCGAGGCCGAAATGACCGCTCTGCTCGACCAGGTGCGCACACGACTCGCAGGGAAACGCGCTTTGCTCTTGCTGGATGATTTGGACTCGCCTTTCCCATTGCGGCAGGCCGCCGAGGTCCTGCTGACCTGCAGTAGCCATCAGGGGGAGCGCCTGAGCGCGAGCTGCGAGTATCTCACCGGCAGCAGCATGTTGGTCATCAGCCGTATCGTGCCGTCCGCTACTGCTTTGCCCACCCATCACTACCATCTGGAGCCGCTGGCTCCGGCGGATGCCCTTTCCCTCTTCTTGACCCTCCTGGGTCGCAGAACCTCGGCCTTAAGTGCCAGCGAGCTGCAGGCTGCAGAGCAGATTTGCGAGGCTGTCGGCGGCCTCCCCCGCGCCATCGAACTGGCCGCTACGGCGGTCGGCGCCGGGGTCTCCTGCGAGCTACTGGCGGAGCGCCTCTCACTCCATCCGCTTGACGCCCTGCTGGATAGCGAGGGTGAGCTACGTCGCCTGCTCGCCGAGGCGCTGGACACGTTGCCCCAGGAGACGAGAGAGCTGCTGCTGCAGCTTGTTCCGCTGATGGCCAGACCCTTTAGTCTAGCTGAGGCAGCTGACTGGCAACAGCGCTGTACTGGCACGAGTCCGGGTGTGGGCGGTGAGTCCCCGCCTGGTCAGACGTTCATCGCCGAGCCTGCCAGTTCACTCCAACGCACACTGGCCAGCACTGCCGCCCACCTGGCGCGTCTGGTGCGCAGCTCGCTGCTCGACCTCCATCTAGAGATGGAGAGCAGAGCAGGCGGCAGCGACGGAGTCCAAGAACAACGCTATCGCGTCCATCCCCTGCTGCGCGCCTATGTCCAGGAAGAGCAGCAGCGTCAGCAGGCCGCCTTGCTGACCTTCGCCACTGAGCAGCAACACAACATCCCGGCCCTGAAGAGACGCCAGGCCGAGCTGCTTCTGACCCTTTCTCAGGTGTACCAGAGTGGTCAGGATAGGATCTTTCTCCAGCTGCTGCAGGCTCTGCTTGGTCTGCTCGCGCATGTTCCCCTGAGCGAGAGCGAGCCGCTCCTGCTGCGCGGCCTGGAGATCAGCCAGCGCTCAGGAGACCTGTTCTCGCTCGCCAGCTTCCTCCAACGTCTGGGCGCTCTCCACTTCTATCGCGGCCATTTGCAGCAGGCCCATCAGCGCTTCGAAGAGAGCCTCCAGGTGGCCCAGCAAGCGCTACAGCCGGGGCAGCCACTGCCCGCCTTCAAGCAGGGCAGCCATCCCCGGAGCTATCTGGCCCGTTCCCGCTTTTATCAGGCCGCCCTGGCCAGCAGCGAAGGAGATCTGGCACTTGCACAGCGTTATATTAATATTTTTCTCCGCATCTGCCAGGAGTGCGGCGACGTGCGCGGCACGATTGAAGCACTGAAGCTGCAGGGACGCTATGCCTATCGTCAGAGCCGTCAGCAAGAGGCCAGGCAGGCGCTGCGCCACGCCAGGCATCTCTCGATCTCTCAGGAGCAGCAACTCACCCTTCCCTATGATCGGGCACTGCGCCTGGAGATCCAGCTTCTGCTCTGCCACACGCAAGGCGACCAGAGCGGGGCGCGGACCACACTTGAGCAGCTGATTGCCCTGGCCAGCGATTACCTTGACCCCTACTTTGTTCCGGCGCTGGTCCTCGATGAGGCCGACTTTGCCTGGCGACAGGGGGCCTGGGAGCAGGCGCATCTCTATGCTCTGCGTGCCATCCAGGAGGCTGACCGCCTCGGGGCTAGCTTTCTCTACCAGAAGGGCCTGACCCTGCTCCAACGTCTTACCGGCGACGAAACACGGCTGGGGCTGGCCACCAGACCGACGCGCCCGCTTCAACAGGGCGATTAAGACCAGGATGGGGAACCCAGGCAGGCAGGCAGGCAGGCAGACAGGCAGGCAGACAGGTAGGTAGCATACGTAACGTGAGGGAAAGACCCAAAACGCAGGCGGCTGCTAAGGAGCCTGGCCCTCGCTGGTGCCTGCGAAGGGTTGCGCTCCTCAGCAGCCGACTCCAAGTTTTACTATAGGCGATGCGAGCGCGGCCTGCAGCAGAAATGCCGCTCGCAAACGCGGAAAGAGCGCGTAATTCTGCCATCCCGCTGGCCGCTTCCACCAGCTTCCCAGGCCCGTCGATGAAGATGAGCCACAGTGCGGAAGATGTCTATCCTTCGAGCCAGGCCGGGACTCATCAGTGGCGCGGCAGAGGACCAGCTAGCGCCCGCTGCCGCCCAGACCGCGCATGCTGAGCTGGATCTGCTCGCGCTGCAGATCGACGGCCAGGACACGCACCTGCACCACCTGCCCGACGGCCACTACGGCCAGAGGATCACGCACATAGCGATCTGCCAGCTCTGAAATATGGACCAGGCCATCGCGCTTGACCCCAATGTCCACAAAAGCGCCGAAGTCGACTACATTGCGCACGGTGCCTTGAAGGACCATGCCCGGCTTGAGATCCTCCAGCTTCAGGACGTCGTGGCGCAGAATGGGAGGAGGGAGTTCATCGCGTGGATCAAGGCCCGGCTTCTCTAGATTCTCTAAGATATCTAGTAGCGTCGGCAGCCCTACGCCGATCTTGCGCGCAATGTCGGCCCAGGCAGCCTGTTCGCCATCCAGCTCCCCATCCTGGCCATGTCGTCGCCGACTGCGGCCCAATGTGCTTTGGAGCTTGACCAGGCGGCGGAATTGGGCGACACGCTCCGCCGGCTTGAGTCCTCCATCAGAGCCTTCGGGCAGCATCGCCAGCAAGGCACGGGCCGCCGAATAGCTCTCAGGATGAATAAAGGTATTGTCAAGCATTTCAACGCCGTTAGCGATTTTGAGGAATCCAGCGGCCTGGGTAAAGGTGGCCGGTCCCAGACCAGGAACCTTGAGCAGCTCGTCGCGCGAGCGGAACGGACCGTGCTCCTCGCGGTATTTGACAATTGCAGTGGCGACGCGGCTGTTAATGCCAGCGACATGCTTGAGGAGGGCCGCCGAGGCCGAATTGAGGTCGACGCCGGCGAAGTTGACGCAGGAGACCACGACCCGCTCCAGCATCTCGGCCAGAGCCTTCTGGTCAACGTCATGCTGATAGAGACCAACGCCCAACGCGCGTGGATCGATCTTGACCAGCTCCGCCAGCGGGTCCTGGAGGCGGCGCGCGATTGAAATGGTACCGCGCTGAGTCGCGTCCAGCGTGGGGAACTCCTGGCGCGCGATCTCGGAAGCCGAATAGACCGAGGCGCCGGCCTCGTTCACGATCACATAGCCGATCTCACCACGGCGGCCTGTCTCTTCTTCTAGCTGGCGAATCAAGCCCGCTACCAGCTGCTCTGTCTCGCGTGAGGCTGTGCCATTGCCTATGGCAATGACCTTCAGCTCGTACTCTGCGATCAGGCGGCGCAGCGTCTGTCTGGCTTTCTCCTCCTGATGAAGATAGATCGTATCCGAGGTCAGGTATTTGCCGGTCTCGTCGACCACGGCCAGCTTGCAGCCAGTGCGATAGCCAGGGTCAATACCCAGTACCCTGTAACCACGCAGTGGCGGCTGCAGCAGCAGATGGCGCAGGTTGGCTGCGAAGATCCCGATGGCATGCTCTTCGGCCTTGCGCGTCAGCTCAACGCGCACCTCGCGCTCCATCGCGGGAGCCAGCAGGCGTTTGTAGCCATCTTCGATGGCCTGAGCGAGCTGAGCAGCAAAGGGCGAGGTCTCCTTGATGGGATAGTGGGTCGTGATAGCGGGCCGCGCCTGCTCGTAGTCGAGTGTCACGCTGACGCGCAGCACCTCCTCGCGCTCAGCACGATTGAGGGCGAGGACGCGATGCGGAACCATCCGCTCGACCCCTTCGTGAAAGTCATAATAGATACGGTAGGTTCCCTTGGGATCTTTCTCGGCCAGTGCCTCGGGATCAACGGGGCGAGCGCTGACTGTGGCCTGCTGGAAGAAGAGAGCGCGAACAGCGCCGCGCACGTTGGCATCTTCGGCGACGATTTCAGCCACAATATCGCGTGCCCCGGCATAGGCTTCCAGGGCCGTCTCGACGCCCTTCTCGGGATCGATGACGGGGCGCGCCTGCTCCTCCAGCACCGTGGCTGGATCGCCCGCTAGCTCTGGTTGCTGCAGAATCAGCTCTGCCAGCGGCAGCAGCCCCTTCTCGCGCGCCACACTGGCCCGGGTTTTGCGCTTCGGTCGGTAAGGGAGATAGAGGTCCTCCACTTCCTGCAGGGTGCGAGCCGCCATGATGGCCGCTTCCAGCTCTGGCGTGAGCTTCCCCTGGGCTGCGATCAAACGGCGCACATCGGCCTTGCGCTCAAAGAGGGCGCGCAGGGCCGCCGCGCGATCGGCAATAGCCTGGATCTGGACCTCGTCGAGGCTTCCCGTGACCTCCTTACGATAGCGGGCGATGAAGGGAATGGTGTTGCCTTCGTCCAGCAAGGTGAGGGTGCGCGCAATCTGCTCGCTGGATAGCTGCAGCTCGGTGCTCAGCAGGCGCGCCAACTCGGAAACGGGGAGAATCTCCTCGTCCGCGCTCTGTGTCATGCTTGCATCATTCACATTCACCAGAATACGTGCCACCTTCTGTCTGTGCTCGTGTTGCTTGGTCTACTCCAGAATGGGTTGAGCCGGCTCAGGCAGGAGCAACCCGCGCCTATGATACCATAGCCCCGGCGCCAGGCCAGCCTCTCCAGGCCCTTTGTCCACCCTCCCCAGCTCATCCACCAGCGTCCACCAGTGCACCAGTGGGCCAGGCAACCGCTAGGGACTCCCGCCCGTCCAGCGGCTACCGAGGAAAACGCGCCTTCCGAGCAGGCCCCCCACCCAGCCGAGCACCATCGCCAGCAGCAGGCCCCCGCCAAGATAGAGGAGAGGGCCAGGAACATTGGAACTGTTCCCCACTGCAGGAAGCGAGAAGAGCCAGGGCGCCACCTGGTGGACAATGCGCGTCAGCTCGCGCCCTATCTGGAGAGGCAACCCCGGCTGATTGGCATGCTGCAGCTCGCTCTGAAGACGCTGGACGACGATGATCAGCAAGCCACAACCGAAGACGAGCCAGAACATTACCGTACTGCAGATCCCTGCCCAGAAACCAGCCCGGCCCCCCCGCAGCGAACTGCCACCGCGACGTGTGCTCATAAAGCCAGCCAGCAGATAGCACAACCAGCCCACAACCAATGACAACAACAGGGCCTCTTGCGTACGCAGGAGCAGCACCAAAAGCGCCGAGCCAACCCCCTGCAACAGGCCCCAGAGGCAGCCCTGTCCCAAGGGGCTGGGCAACGGGCGCAGCGACTGCGGAGGCATCATGATCACCTGCGCCCCCTGACCAGCAGATGGGCGCCCCGGTCCAGGAGGAGAAGCCGGTGAGACCGGATAAGACAACGGTCGCGGCCCTGGTGACCCCTTAACTACCACCGCCGGAGCCGCACCTGCTCCCGGTCGCACTCCCGGCCCAGGACTGGCCAGCGGTCCCCCCATCACGCGCACCGTCGGCTCAGCATGTCCCATAAAGACGCTCCTGCCTTGAAGCGCCTCAGCGAACTCGCGCATCGAACGAAAACGCCCCTCTGGATTGAGGGCCAGACCCTTCAGCAGGGCCCGCTCGACATGCGGTGAGATCTGTGGATTCAGCAGGCGGGGCGGCTGCAGCGTTTCTCGCAAACTGCGACTGATCGCCGAAGGAGGCTTGGTCGCCGTCAACAGATAATACATTGTCGCTGCCAGCGCATAGATATCAGACTGAGGCGTCGTCGTGCCCGTGTACTGCTCTAGCGGGCTGAACCCCTCGGTCACCGCCTTGATCATGGTCTGGCTGGCGCTGGCAGGGTCGTAGAGCTTGGTGACGCCGAAATCGACCAGAACAGCATAGCCCTCAACCGTCAGAATAATATTGGCCGGCTTGATATCGCGATGGACCACCGCCGGCGTCCGGCTGTGGAGCTCCTGCAGCACCTGCATAATGGGCAGGAACCAGACGAGCACCTCCTGCTCACGGCAGGGAGCACCGCGCGCCTGCATTAGCTGGAGCAGGTTCTGGCCCTCGATCAGCTGCATCACCAGGTAGAAGCGCCCCCCCTCCTCGAAGGCATCATAGACCTGCGGGAGATGCTTGCTCTTAATCGTAAAAAGAATGCCCGCCTCCATCAGCGCCTGACGCCGCGCCGCCGGGGTGACATCATAGGTCTCTTTGATCGCACAAGGACGATCGCCTTCACTGGTATCAATACCGCGGTAGACCGAACCAAAGCCGCCACGGTTAACCAGGCCATCGATAATATAGTGGCCTCCCACGACCGTCCCAGATTTCAAAGGCAGGGGAAAAGTCATCTCGCGGTCCTTCTCCCGGGCAACACTCGGCAGCAGACGTTCGACAGGATCAGCTCAGGCAGCGGGCCAGCTTCCCGTTCTCTTCCGTTCCGTTGCGTGCTGCCCCACCCAGCGCCAGTAGCAGCCCAGAAGAGCCACACTGGCTAGCCAGTAACTTCAGATTCCCCATTTTATTGTACACCAGCAGCCACAGCGCAAGGGCTACGCCTAGAGGAAAGCAGGAACTCCGGGCGACGACACGCCACGCCATCGACAGCCAGCCACCTGTCCGTCCGCCGGCCCACCCACCGGCAACAGAGCAGAAGAGAGCAAAGCCCTCCTTGCTGATTGCCTCTGCAAGACGGCATTTCATCCGCGCAGCCCTCGTGCTATACTGGAGAGAATAACGCTCCACGGAGCGATGTTATAAATAAACAGAGGTTGCAAGCAAGGGTCCGGCTTGCAATCGTGTGCCAGTATGGTACAATGAGGCCATGCTCAACCGATCTGGCAGGAAAGGGAGCCTGTTCCGAGGCCGGGCAGAGGAGCCAGGAGAGCCAGGGCATGAATTCAGCAGCGTGAGGACAAGGCGGCGGTAGCATGGGAAGATGGCCGGAGCAGGCAAGCAGTTCACCAGATGCGGTGAGTGCTCGTACAATAAGAACAGAGTAGATAGAGTTGCAGCACGTTTACTTCCTTTCCTGGAGGAAGGGACTGTCTGTCACTCTTGCGGCGATCCAGCAGGCCGACCACAAGAGAGGATTATACCGCTCCCTGCCCCGGGTAGGGAGACAAGAGCAGGTACTTGGAACGAAAAGTGATGTTCGACGCCGATAAGCCGACCGAGCCAGAACGCGAACTCATACCAGTGCCGGAGCCGGAGCCGGAGCCAGAGCAGGATGAGGATGCGGACCTGACCTCGCTAGCGCAGAGCGATAGCCTGCGCCTCTACCTCCGTGAGATCTCTCGCATCCCCCTGCTGACCCCCGCGCGTGAGGCCGAACTGGCCGAGCGTGCTGAACAGGGAGATAGCGATGCGCGCAACCAGCTCATCATGGCCAACCTTCGCCTGGTGGTCAGCATCGCTAAGAAGTATGTAGGCCAAGGGCTCTCCCTGGAGGATCTGATTGGCGAGGGCAATATCGGCCTTATTCGCGCTGTCACAAAGTTCGACTACAAGAAGGGTTTCCGTTTCTCCACGTACGCCACCTGGTGGATTAAGCAGGCGATTACGCGAGCAATTCTGGAGGGGACGCGCGTGGTCCGCCTTCCGGTCTACATCATGGAGGAGGTCATGCGCGTCAAGCGCATCATGCGCCAGCTCTACCAGGAGATGGGAAGGGAGCCTTCGCCCGAGAGCATCGGTGAGCGGCTCGGCATGAGTCCAGAGCGCGTCAACGAGCTTCTGATCTGGGCAGAAAAGGTCTTCTCGCTGGATGCGCCTCTCTCCGATGAGGAGGAGAATACGCTGGGCGATATCATCGAGGATGCCCGCGAGCGGGGGCCGATGGAGGTCACCAATCAGCAACTGCTGCGTGAAGAGATTCGGAAGGTACTGAACCAGCTCACGACCCGCGAGCGCCAGGTGATCGAACTCCGCTTCGGCCTCATCGACGACCATGACCACACGCTTGAAGAGGTGGGTCGCAAGTTGAAAGTCACTCGTGAGAGAGTTCGCCAGATTGAGGAGCGAGCGATCCGCAAACTGCGCCATCCCCAGGCCAGTCGGTACTTGAAGGACTACCTTGACTGAGCACTGCAGCCCTGGCTGGATCGCGACAGGCTCCAGGTCAGAATGAGGCTCACCTCGGGGCCGGCCCCTCCGGCAGACAGACAGGCCGACCGTGAGCGGCCCGCCTTGCCCCTCTTCTCCCCACGAAGCGAATGGCGAGCAGAAACAGGGCAGGACAAAGAGCACCCACGCGGTATAAGCATGTTCACCGCCTGTCCTGCCCTCGCTCTCTCGCCACTCCGTTGCCGGGCCTCCCTCTGCGACAAGAAGAAAGATAGGTGAATAGCAACAATTCTGTTGTTACACAACCAAACAGCGAGGACATGACTTTTGGGGCACATCCTCGCCGCTCTGTAGATGCTCTCCCGTTGAAGAACGTAAATAATTACGTCGGTACCGTCACCATGTTATCATGGAGAAAGCGGGGAAGAGCACCCGGCTGATCAGTTTGCCAGCGAGCGCTCTTCCCTTGCTGGGCTGGTGAGACAGGCCCTTTCTCTCCTGACAGACCAGCTGGCGGCCTGGCAGCAGGCCGGGCCGGGCCAGGTCGTGCAAGCCGTGGTCACCAGGCTGGCGCTCAGCGAGAAGACGAGGGGCCATTGCAGGAACGCAGAAATGGAGGGGGCACTGGCCTCTCCGCCTTATAGGGAGTCGCACGGGAGGGGGCCAGTGCGTTCACGCACATGAATGAATTGGCAGGACAGAGTCTGGGTGGCTACCTGTTGGAAGAAGAAATAGGGCGTGGTTCGATGGGGATGGTGTACCGCGGCAAGCAATTCGCACTTGGCCGTGATGTCGCCATTAAGATTCTGCCTCATGCCCTGGCCAAAGACACATCGTACGTCGCGCGCTTTATCCGCGAGGCCCGCATCATTGCCGGGCTGAATCACCCCAACATCGTACAGATCTACGATGCCGGTGAGCAAAAGGGCGTCCTCTACTTTGTGATGGAATATGTCCAGGGGCCAACGCTGGGTAGCCTGCTGCGCCTGGATGGCCAAATCCCGCAGCATCTGGCCGCTGAGTATGCGGCGCAGATCGCCGATGCGCTCGATTGCGCCTACAGCGAGCGCAATGTGATTCACCGCGACATCAAGCCAGAAAACTTGATGCTGGACCGCTGGGGGAAAATCAAGGTGATGGATTTCGGGCTGGCGCGCGCGCCGGGGCTGCAGCGCATTACGGTGGCCCGGACGCTGGTCGGCAGTATCTACTACGCCTCCCCAGAGCAGATCTGGGGCCAGCCGCTCGACAACCGCAGCGATATCTATGCCCTCGGCGTGGTGCTCTATGAGATGGTGACCGGGCAGCGCCCTTTCAACGGGCGCACGTTGCCGGAGGTAACTCAAGCCATCACGAGTGGCCAGCTGCGCCCACCGTCCTGGCTGAACCCTCAGCTCGCCCCGGGCCTGGAACAGATTATCCTGAAGGCCCTGGCCCGCGATCGAACGCTGCGCTACGAGCAGGCACGGCAGATGGCCCAGGAGCTGCGCGCCTTGAATCTGAGAGCCGAGGAGCCTCCTGTCTCTACAAGCGGGGGGCCACTCTCCCCCTTACCGCCGACCAATCCGCGGGCCTTCGTCGTGCAGCCGCCGCGCCGACCGCGCCTGGCCGAGCAGCGACCATCGTTCAGCGAGTGGCGGGCCCAGCGCTCAGTAACGCCGCTTCCCCCCGAGCCATCTCACGCTCGGCCAGGATCAGGGGAGCCAGGCGGGACGGGAGAATGGCCCAGTAGTCCTGGCTATGCCTCTTGGCTAGAGCAGCCTCCCCATGCTCCAGGCTCCGTCGGTCCGGGGCCAGCATCAGGCCGGGGAGCAAGCGAGAGCGAGCTGCTGCCGTCCGACGACCAGTCGGAAAAAGCTGGACTCTGGCAGCACCTCCAGCGTTTTCTCGGGCGCTCCAGCAGAGGAGAACAGGAGCCTGGTCCTGCTATGCCTTCCGGCGATGGCTATGCCCAAAGCGGCTAGCTGGACTGCCTTCGCCAGCTTAGGCGGAGGTCACCTTGCTTGCAGGGCTGGCCCATCTTCGCTATACTACGAGCCGAGCGATCGTCAAACGATCGCCATCGGACCCTGTCCGTCCGAACCCAGTGCTTCGTCGCTTGAGGAGAAGACGCTTCTATGGGATCGCAAGTGAGCATTGGCGTCGCTTTTCTGGCGGGACTCGCATCCTTTCTCTCGCCTTGCGTCCTGCCCCTGGTTCCAATCTATCTGGCGCAGCTCGTGGGCGAGAGCGTCTATCAATCGACCCGCGAAGGCAGCAGCCTGACAGTACGTTTGACAACCTTCCTGCATGCTGCGCTCTTCGTGCTGGGCTTCACCTGTGCCTTTGTCGCTCTGGGAGCTACAGCGAGCGCGCTCGGCTCCTTCTTGCGAGCTAATCAGCTCCTGCTGCGCGAGATCGGCGGTGTTCTACTCGTCATTATCGGTCTTCATCTTACGGGTCTGTTTCAACTTCCGCTGCTCTCGCGACAGAAACGCTTTGAGTTCCGCCCGGCACGCCCCGGCCCACTGGCGTCGTTCGTGATCGGGCTGGTCTTCGCCATTGGCTGGACTCCCTGCGTCGGGCTGATTTTGGGCAGCATTCTCGGCCTGGCAGCCAATGCCGCGACGCTGCGCGAGGGCGTTCTGCTGCTGCTCAGCTACTCATTGGGCCTGGGTCTGCCCTTTCTCCTGCTGGGGTTGGGTCTCAACCAGGTCAGCGCAGCCCTCAAGCTCCTCAAGCCGCACCTGGGGAAGATCGAGGTGGCCACAGGGATCATTATGGCCCTGGCCGGGCTGGCGATCTTTTTCAACGTGCTGCCCGCGCTCAACCACTACTTTAGCTGGGGCCTGAGCCTCTGAGCTTTGCCTGGGGACAACCTGGCATGGGAGTGGAGACCAGACCTCCCATGCCCCTCGGGCGGCCCGCCCCCTTCCTCCTGGCCTGCCCCAAAACAGGCAGCCGGCAGGGGCCGCTGACTCTACCTGGGGCAACTTCTCTAGTGCGGGGAGGGCAGAAGCAGGCTGGTTCGCTACCTGCCCTCGCCAAGGCTGAGAAAGAGGCGAAGTCGGCGAGGAGACAACTGCAGCCCTCCTTCTGGGCACTCAGGAGGGAGGCCGCAGATCTCTCCACACCGGCTTGCTTTCCCGCACCAGGGCCAGGCTCTCTGTCAGACACGCTGGCCACAAACGAAGAGTCCATCCAAGACGGGATCAATGCCAACAGGCAAACAGGCAGGCAGGCAGACAGGCAGACAGGCAAAGAGTCAGCAGGAAAGACAGGGGAACAGGGCACCGACACTGCCGCTGTCTGCGGGGATCATGGCCTGGCTCGCCTGTGCGCCAGCGATTCGCATGAACGAGCCAGCCTGCTCACTCGCCAGGCTCTTCCAGAGCGATATCCGCTTTTAGCTCCATCTCAAGCTCTGGATCAAGCTCCAGTGGCTCACCGGGGGGCGTCTGAGCAATACGCATCACTGCCTCACGTAAATGGGCAGGAGCACGCTCAATCGTACAGCGTTCATGAATCAGTCTTCTAAGACGTTCATCAAAGCGAAAACGGCTCTCACACTGCGAGCAGCAAGCCAGATGCTGCTGGACCGTGATAACCTCCTCGGCGCTGAGTTCCCGGTCGATATACAGATGGAGACGAGCTATCGCTTCAACACAATTCATGGTTGCTCACTCGCTCTCTCTCCTCAAGTATCGAGGCTGGTTTTCTTATCTGTTCATTTTAACAGAGGGCAAGGGCGTTTTCATTCCCCAGGGAATTGCTTCCTTGTCGTTCCGCCAGCAGCTCCCGCTTGAGCGCAACCAGCGGCAGAAGCTCCCCTCAAACGGTTGACCGGGCCGTCCTTTTCTGGTATGTTGTCCCCAGGACAGAGAGAAAAATGCTGGGTTGAGGCCAGGGAACTGGCTGCTATCCTACTACTCCCCAGCCGCAGAACAAGCGAGAGGTCAGACCCAGACAGGTCAGGGAACGAAAAGAGGGCTTGACCCGTGTGTTGAGTGAGGGAAACCAATAGCCTGCGCTAGCTATGAGCCGACCCGCTGTGTACCTGCCGCCTTGCTCCATCCAAGAGGGACTGGTTTGAGCGGCGATTTATCAGCTATACTAGAAACAGCCTACTGTCTGGTGAGGTACCGTATGCTACGGTTCCGTGCAGGAAGATATACTCGAAAGGTAGGTTCTGCTGGCAAAAAAGAGCCTTCGCAGAGTGAGACCGCCATGAATGTATCCACCAGTTATGTGCCCTACCACTGCACGGAGCACCTTCCTAGACTCCTAGGAGACAGCCCCTGCAGCGGTCTGCCCTGCTTGTTAGCAGGGGACGATCCTGCGCCTGTCCCTGTTGCAGACTCCATTGCAGCCGCGAGACAACGCAACTGTGGTCGTCCGGTTGAGAGAGGATAGAGGGAGATTTGCATGTCTGAACAGCCTATCACTTCTGTCAATACTCCAGTGACTACCGGAAGCGATGCAGCTGGGAAGAGGCCAGCACTCCCACGAGAGGACTTCACGGCAGGGGTCCTGGCCCAGCTTGACAGCCTCTATCGCACGGCGCTACGGATGACCAACAATCCCCAGGAGGCCGAGGATCTGGTCCAGGAGACCATGCTGAAAGCCTTCCGCTTTGCTCACACCTACCATCCTGGTACCAATCTGCGGGCCTGGCTGTTTCGCATCCTGAACACCACGGCCATCAACCACTATCGCCGCCAGTCAACCCATCCGGCGACCACCGCGCTGCCCGAGGGAGAAGAGTTTTATCTGTACAACCGCATCAAGGATCTGGCTGGCAACGAAGTCACTGCCGGAGCCGAAGAAGAGGTACTTCAGCACTATCTCGACGAAGATGTCTATAATGCGCTGATGGAGCTGCCTCCGAACTTTCGGATGCCGGTCATTCTGGCGGATATTGAGGGACTCTCTTACAAGGAAATCGCCGAGGCGCTGCAGATCCCTATCGGAACAGTGATGAGCCGCATCTCACGGGCACGCCGCCAGCTCCAGAAATCGCTCTGGCGCTATGCTCAGGAGCGCGGCTATCTCAAAGAGGCCAGGACAACCACCGCTGCAGAGGGCGCCAGCTCCTCGAACAGGGCCAGCAGCGCCAACCCCGCGGATACTGCTACGTCCGCCTCCGCCCCAGAGTCAGCTCCCCAAGCAACTCCAGAGTCAGCCCTGGCAGATCATCAGGCTACGGATTTTCATCCGTAGCCTCTGCCTGCAATAAGGCGAGAGCCGCGCGGGTGACAGTGATGTCTGCACAGCGCCGGTCGAGAGCACTCGAGGCACGTCTGATCAAGCCCTTGCGCTCCAGACGGGTCAAGACCTTGGTGGCCGCCGCCGAGCTGACCCCCAACAGGGCAGCCACCTCGCTGACCGACCAGTGATCCCGCTGAGCCAGATAGGTCAGCACCTCGCGCTGACGCGCTGTGACGGTACCAGCAGCTGCTCGACGTAGTGCATTCATGAGGATAGCGCTCCCTCTACCAGATAGAAGCACGATTCCACAGTAAGGCAACAGGCGAGTGGGCAATATCCACACGCTTTTTCCTCATAAGAGACGCTGCGGCGGAGCTATTCAGGTACAGTTTTCTGGAAGCACACCGCCTTTGGGGCTACCCCTCCTCCCCTGAGCTGAGCTGAGCGGATCACTGCCACTCAACAGGCCATCTCGCGACGCACGCTGCGCGGGGCCTCGCTCCTGGGTCGAGGGGCAGTGACCTGCTGCAAGGTGAAAGAAAAGGTACTGCCTTCGCCCGGCACACCGCTGCTCTCCACCCAAATCTTCCCACCCATCGCCTGCACCAGTTGCTCGCTGATGTAGAGTCCCAGCCCAGCACCACGTACCGGACTGTTCATATCGCGATCAAGTCGCACGAAGCGCTCAAAAAGATGCTTCTGCGCCTCACGCGGCACCCCCAGGCCATAGTCGCGCACTGAAATGGTCACCCAACGGTCCTTGACCCGACAAAAGATATCGACATCTGTGCCAGGCGGAGAATACTTGAGGGCATTGCTGAGCAGATTGAGAAGGACCTGACGCAGGCGCAGCTCATCGGCCAGCACATAGATCCCTACAGGGACATGAATGCGTAAGCTATGCCGCTCGCGCTTGCTCAGAGCATCTAGAATATCAACTACATGTTCAACAGACTTACGCAACTCAACAGCCTCTAGCTTCAGACGCTCCGCATCCATATGCACCCGGCTCGCATCCATAATGTTGCTGACCAGCAGCACCAGCTCATCACAGCCACGATGAGCACGAGCGATAAAGTCGTCTCGCACCTCTGGCGAAAGATGCATGTGGTACTCTTTCAGCAATTCTATATAACCGAGGACAGCCGTCAGAGGAGTGCGCAGTTCATGAGAGGCCGTCATAATGAACTGGTCTTTGAGGCGATCGAGTTCCTTCTGTTGCTCATAGGCGGCGCGCAGCTCCAGAGTGATTTTCGCATTTTCCAGCATAGTGGCGCACTGCGAAGAGAACATCTCCAGCATATGTTTCTCCTCGCAGGAGAAGAGATGAGCGCGGGCATAGGTCAATACCAGGACGCCGAGGCGATGATGAGCACGTCTGAGAGGGAGCCAGGCGAAAGGGAAGGCCGGAGTCTGAGGCAAGCAGGGAGGAATGTGAGGAGAGAGCGCGTGGTCGCGGCCTGGCCCTGGCCCCATATCATTCCCCTCATAGAACCAGGGACGCCAGTCCTCCTCTTGCAGCGAGCTAAGCTCTTGGGCAGGCGAGAGCGGAGGCCCGCCAGGCAGATAAGCAACGCGCCGCAGGCAAGCCTCTTGCTCATCGTAGAGCCAGACCTCTGCTCCAGCCGAGCCAGCGCGCGCGGCCACTTCTGCATAGTTGACCGCCACATCCTCGATCGTCTCGATGGCGCTCACAGGCAAGGCGGTGACACTATAGAGCGCATTGAGCAGCGCGGCATGGCGGTTGGCCCGCGCCGAGAGACGGGCCGTTTCCAGCAGCGGGGTAAAGCGAGCCAGCATCAGCTCAATGGCTTCGAAATCGGGGCCGGCATAGGGCTGATGATCACCGCGTTCTCCCAACACCAGGACGCCGATCAGGCGCCCCTGGGCTCGCACCGGGACCAGCAACGGGTCCAGTTCTTGATGACGAGTAGCAGTGACCTGGAGGTAGCGGGCCAGGCCGATAGGGCTGCGTCTAAAGGACTGCTGCAGCTCGCTGAGCTGCAGTGGGAAACGGGCATGCATTAAACGCTCGACCAGCAGAGGGGTCAGGGTCAGCCAGCCATCATCGCCGAGAGCTTCTTCTGGCTCCATCGGTAGCAGCCAGCGGAGCAGGCGCAGGCGCGCCTCATCGCCTGGCTCAGCGTAGGAAAGAGTCGGGCAGAGGCGATAGTAGCCACTCTCATCGTCGAGCACAAAGAGACAGACCTCACGGGTCTCAAAGACACTGACTGCCGCCGCACTCATCAACTGGGCCACCTCATCGAGGGTCGCGCCTTCGCTCTCCAAAGGGTGAGGAGTTTCCAACAAGCGACGGTAATGGCACAACTCGCTAAAGAAGAGACGCTCCGTCAGAATGTGGGCCAGCCACCAGGTAAGCGGAGCCAGAGCAGCCATCAGCGCCACCGTCAACAGGGTGCGCGCCGGCAGGTCCGGCAAGGGCAGGATCAAGGCCAAAACCGCCACAGCATAAGCCAGCATCACCAGGCAAACCAGGCCCACAATCCAGGCCACGACACGACGGATATAACGGTCCAGCACCAGGATCTGGTAGCGCAAGATCGAATAGCCCAGCAGCGGTGGCAGGAGCGCCAGCGGGAGGGTGCTAAAGCGAGGATCAACGCGGAGAGGAATATGCAGCCACCAGGGCAGCACATTCAAGAGCAGAAAGGGGGCAAACGCCAGAATCACAGCCCCCATAAAGAGACGGCGCTGCTGCTGCTCGCGCAGCGTGGCTGTGCGCCGATAGAGATTGGCGATCGAGGTCAGAATACCGGTC
>NZ_BDGT01000020.1 GCF_001748285.1 Thermogemmatispora onikobensis
GCGTCTCCGGCTCGGGCAAAAGCTCGCTGATGATCGATATTCTTTATCGCAAACTGGCGCAGGCGCTCAACCGCGCCCACGAGAAGCCGGGAGCCCACGACCGTATCGAGGGCATCGAATACCTGGACAAGGTGATCGATATCGATCAGTCGCCCATCGGACGCACGCCGCGCTCAAACCCGGCAACCTATACGAATGCTTTTACGGGCATCCGCGACCTGTTCGCTCAGGTGCCCGAGGCACGTCTGCGTGGCTACCAGCCAGGCCGCTTCTCCTTCAACGTCAAGGGGGGGCGCTGCGAGGCCTGCAAGGGCGAGGGTATTGTACGCATCGAGATGAACTTTTTGCCCGATGTCTACGTGCCCTGTGAGGTCTGTCACGGGAAGCGCTACAATCGCGAGGCGCTAGAGATCCGCTATAAGGGGAAGAACATCGCCGAAGTGCTGGATATGACCGTCGAGGATGCCATGCACTTCTTCGAGCACGTGCCGACGGTCTACAGCAAGCTGAAGACGCTCTACGATGTTGGTCTGGGCTATATCCGCCTGGGCCAGCCGGCGACGACCCTCTCCGGCGGCGAGGCGCAGCGTGTGAAGCTGGCCACAGAGCTGTCGCGCCGCGCTACGGGTCGAACCCTCTATCTGCTGGATGAGCCGACGACGGGGCTGCACTTCGCCGACATTGAGCGCTTGCTCAACGTGCTCCAGCGCCTGGTCGATGCCGGCAATACGGTGCTGGTCATTGAGCACAACCTTGATGTGATTAAGTGCGCGGACTGGATCATTGATCTGGGACCGGAGGGCGGCGAGGCCGGCGGCGAGGTGATTGCCGAGGGCACCCCCGAGGAGGTGGCCAGGCAGGAGCGTTCTTACACCGGCCAGTTCCTGAAAGAGATCTTCGCCCGCGAAGGCCGGGAGGTCAGGATCTGAGGGCTCCCTCCCGGTCCTTCGCCCCTTGCTTTTCTGCCGCTCAGCACCCTCCAGAGCGCTGCGAGCGCCTGGGACTTGTGCAGCAGCAGGGCCACCCGTTGTCTCCCTGTCCCAGTTCCCTATTAGTGGCCGCTAGCTGGTCCAATGGCGCATCGGCAGTCCAGGCACAGGTGAGCGGAAGGTGGGCAGGCGTGACATCGCCAGCGAGCCAATGTAGACGGTCCGCAGGTCAGGCCCTCCAAAGGTGATGCTGGTCAGCGATTGGAGCGTCTGCCCGGCACAGGCGGCCATGTCGGCAGGGGTAGCCGTGCCGTTGGCGATTTTCTCTTCGAACGTTGACAGGACCTCCTCGTTGGCCTCTTCGAAGACGACATGATAGTCACCGTCGGTGGTGATAATGCCGAGGCCGTTGCGCAACGGGGTCGTCACCCAGACATTGCCTTCGGCATCAAAGGCAAAGCCATCGACGACGGCCCCCAGGCCAAGACCATCGGGTCCAAAGACCTCTTTATCGGTCAGGCTGCCATCAGGCTGGACGCGGAAGCGCAGGATGCGGTTTTTCATGGTCTCGGCAACATAGAGAAATTCCTCTTTGGCATCCAGACGGATCTCGTTGGTGAAATAGATGCCATCATAGACGATACGGGGTCCCTTCTCGTCAAGCAGCACAATATAGCCATCGGGCCGTGGCTGTGCCGCGGCGGGCCACCACTGCTGCTCTCGCGTTGAGAAGGCCAGCCAGAGGCGATCTTTGCTGTCGATAAAGACATAGTTGGCGCAGGTGGTGGGAACGCCATCGATCTCGGTCAGCACCTCCTTACTGCGGCCATCGGGATAGAGGCGCTGAATATGCCCGTTGCCGATATTGGCGATGTAGAGCGAGCCATCGCGCGCCATCGCCAGGCCATTGGGTTCGCCTCCCAGACCACCGAAGAATTGTTGGCCGCCATCGGGAGCAATGCGCATGACTCCGCCGCGACCGTCTGAGGTCCAGAGGGTGCCGTCCGGCTGCGCGATGATCGACTCGGGGCGGACAAGGTCGTGGCCAGTGTAGGTGAGATCGCTCAGTTCAAGGCGAAATTCTTTGATAGGGGAATGGCTCTCGCTCATGGTGCTTCCTCCCTTTCTTCTTTGAAAAGGGTCCTGCTACCTGGACCAGTCGTTGATCGCCATAAGGTGACTGCCTTCGTCATGGCGCCGCTACTGGCCTCAGAGGCCGAAAGAGGCACACAGAAGTCGCTGCCTCATTCTGTGACAGATTGTATACTATCGCATCAGACTGATGCAACAGTATGGCACGGGCGCGAGAGCCAGCCCGGTTTCTCCTGCGCTTGCTGGAGTGCAGTACCCGGCGAGCAGCGAGCTGCAGCACAGTCGACCCGTCCTGCAGCCCGGAGCAGGGTAGTGCGCAACCGCGAGGGAGGACGCAGCTAGATGTTTGAGCGGGAGCCTCTGCTCGTGCCGCCCCTGCCCAGACCCAGCAACCAGGCCGGGACGGTGCAGAGCAGGGCCAGAATGATTCCAATGAGAGCCATGTTCTTTAGATCCAGGGCTATGCTAAAGGATGGGCCGCCCTCGAGCTCGGCGAGTGGTAGCGAGAAGAGCACCAGGTGAAGCGACTGCCCCGTCAGCATCCCATAGGCCGTCAATCCTGCCACTCCCAGGAGCAGCAGAAGCAGAGCCGCGAAGATTCCAAACATTACACATTCAAACACACGTCTGACCAGTTGCATAAGGATCACTCCTCTCCTTCTTCCTTGTGCCAGTGAGCGAATCAATCTGCGCCAACATCAGCAAGCTATAAGAAATGCTCCTTTTCTTCTCTTCCAGAGCCAGTCTGTGCTGATGGCTTCTTCGTTCAATCACGCTCGTGCTCCAGGCGGGTGGTTCCCAGCCAGAGGCTGCCTCTGTAGAGCGCCAGCACCAGCAGCAGGGCGAGGGTGACCTCGATCAGCAGCTGCCCCCAGCTGCCACCAGGCAAGGCTGGCAGCATTCCCTGTATAGAAATGTAGAGGATGGATAGAGGCAGATCGACGAGAAAAAGTGCACAGCCCAGGGTCAGCATGCTCAGCGGATCATCGGGGGAGTAAGGCAGCAAAATGCCCATGAGGAAGCAGAGCGGCGTCACCATGAGAGCAGGTGGCAGCCAGAGCAGCAGCAGACCGGGCAGGCCGGCTACCAGCAGCAATACCAGGGTTGCCAGTAACCAGAGGAACAGCGTCAGCCCCAGGCAGGTCCAGAACTTGGCGGAGAGCAAAAGACGCAGCTCAAGCGGCGTCGCAGCCAGCAGGCGGTAGGCCCGGCGATCGCGCCCCCATGAGGACTGGCCGAAGCCGGCCAGCAGCGGTAAGAACAAGGGCGGGACCACCTGCGCTAGCGTCAGGTGGAAGAGGGGATTGGCCGCGCGTGTCAGGAGCAGGCCCACCAGTGCGACCAGCCACATCCCAAAGATCATCACTCCGTCGATGACCAGGTAGGGAGAGCGACAGAGGCTCTTCAGCTCGTAGAGGCAGGCTGTCCACCAGAGAGGTGGCGCGAAGGGAAGCCGACGCAGGGGGGCCCACTGACCGCGTGTGCCGCTCGTCAGGCGTTCGCAGCCTTCCAGCAGCAGGGTATAGAGTAGCCCAGCCAGCAGCGTCGCGGCCAGCAGAAGCGCGATCCCACTGAGGATGGCCTCCGGACGCGGCTCCAGAACAAGCGCCATCCAGCGGGCCGGCCAGAGCAGCGTCCAGAGCGGCAGGGGACTCGACAGGGCCGGCAGTAGCGTGAAGATGGGCGCTTCCAGTAGGACCAGTCCCAGGGCCAGGCTTAGACCCAGCACGCTGAGCCGTACTCCTTGATGCTCTCCGCCGAAGAGACGCAGCGCTCCATAGAGCAGCGCCTGATGAAAAGCCAATGTCAGGAGATTGTAGCAGAGAAGGGCTAGCACAAGCGCCAGCACAAGTTGGAAAGGGGTAATCAGGCCCAGGGTCATCAATGCTAACAAGGCTGGTCCCCAGAGCAAGCCCTGGACAACCAACAGTGTCAGTAAGCCCGGCAGTAGCAAGCCAATTCGCAGCTGCAGCGTCGACAGAGGAAGTGGCAGCATCATGCGCCTTAGCCGCGTATCATCGGGCGAGAGCATGATAATCAGAGTAAGAATGATAAATGAGAAGACGAGGAAGAAATTGCAGAGACTCAGCGTTATCAGTGGCCGTAGCAGCTCTCCCAGGTCCCCTTCTGGCAACAAGCTCTCGCCAAGCTTGTGGAAGAAACTATACGTCAGCAAGCCAATCAAAGGCAGGGCCAGGAGCAAGAGCGGGAGCAGCAGCCACAGCCCCGGGAGACGGCGCAGTAGCTGAGCCAGGCGATGGCGCCAGGTTGTGATCACCAGTCTAGAAACGTGCCAGAACACGATCAAGCTCCTTCTCCTGCTGAGCCAGCCCGAGAGCCTGTAGAAAGGCCTCTTCCAGGTTGGCAACACCATAGTGCTCTAGTAAGGCCCGCTGGGTACCCTGGGCCACCACCTGGCCCTGATGGAGCAGGATCACCTCATCGCAGAGGTCCTGAGCCATGAGCAGGTCGTGCGTGGAGATCAGCACGCCTACCTCCCGTTCTCGCAGCCGACGCAATAGACGCTTGACCAGAATGGTCATCTCGGGATCAAGGCCCGAGAGCGGCTCATCGAGCAGCAGCAGGCGCGGCTGATGGAGGAGGGCCGCAATGACCTGCAGCTTCTTGCGCTGGCCGTGTGAATAGGTCTCCAGGAGGTGGTGAGCCTTCTCTTCAAGCCGCAGAAGGGCCAGATACTCCCTGGCCAGATTCCACTGTTCTTCAGAGAGGCCATAGATGCGACGGAGGAACTGGAGATATTCGAGGCCGGTGAGGTGCTCGATCACATCCTGGGAGTCAGGAACAAAGCCAAAGAAGGCTTTCTTGCGCGCGGGCACGCGCTGAAGCTCTTCGCCATTGAGGAGAATGGAGCCGCTCGTCGGTGGTAGCAAACCGACGAGCATTGAGAGCAAGGTGGTTTTGCCCGCTCCGTTGGGGCCAAGGAGGCCCACAATCTGACCTGCCGTTACCGTGAATGAAACGCGATCGACGGCTGTGAAAGTACCGAAGCGCCGGCTAAGCTGGCGTACTTCGAGCAGCGATGCTTGCATCCTACCTGTTTCCCTCCTTGCATGCGAATGAAGCTAGAGTAAGCTCTAGCTCTGATTGGTAGTAAGAGTGGGGAACGTGTCCTTACGTCTCTGGCGTCGCTGCCGTCTCGAACAGACCTGGCATCCCAGTGAGCGTTGTGTTTTTTCAGCTCCTTTCCGCCGGCTGCTCCTGATTGCAATCCTCTGCCAGGACTCTCTCTTTGGTTAAACGTTTCACTCTCGCTTTTTCCAAGCGCTACGCGGGTAGCTCTTTCTAAGAGGATACCATATCTTCTCTGGAAGCAGTTGCTCCTTCCTGATGGAATGACATCGAGATAGCGAAGTTGAAATATAGAAGTTCATGCTTTATAATCCTCTGCAGAGAGCAGATCCCTGCACTCTCCAATTTTCTGCTATCAGACCGCGACAGGGAGGTCGGAGGCGATTGCCATGAAGCGCGAAAGGGGCCAGCGCTGGGAAGAGAACAGCGCTTTGAGAAAGGCGCGCGAAGAGCGTGGCTGGAGCCGTGAATATCTGGCCAGTGTGCTTGGCACCAACGCCTTTACGATCTACCGCTGGGAAAGTGGTAGGGCCTATCCAGGTCCCTATTTCCGTCAGAAGCTCTGTGCTGCCTTCGGATACGAGCCCACAGCTCTTGGCCTCACTGGCAGAAAGCGGCATGCCACTCCTCCCTTGGGGGAGCCGACGAACCCGCATCCGCAGCCAACACCTTCTTCCACGCCGCCTTTGTCTACATTTTGGTCGCATCTGCCCTTGCAGGGACGCACAGCTCTATTGAATCAGCTGCGGAATTCGCCACGCCTGGCTGCCCGTCTTGCTCCCCATCGCATTGTACCGGTGCCGCCGCTAGAGCCAGCAGCGGCTCTGGAATTGCTACGGATGCTCGCGCCTCAAGCTGTGAACCAGGAGCCAGCCCTGGCCATGCGCTTAGTCGAAGCTGTTGGCGGCTTGCCTCTGGCCATCTTACTCCTGGGCAGTCACCTCTATGAGGAGTCGCTGTACGAGCAACCGCGCCGTATTGCAGCGGCTTTTCGCTGTCTTCTTGAGCGGCCTGCTCGCTGGTTCTCGCTCTGCTTGCCAGCGAGTGGCAACCATGCCGGCCTGCTCAGGGAGAGCCTGCAGCGCAGTCTTGCTCGTTTGCCTTCCGCTGCCCTGGCTCTTCTCCATTCCCTGGCTGTTTTCTCTCCCCAACCTAACAGCTTTAGCGAGGAGGCTGCCGCTGCAGTTTGTCTGTGTGAGGCGACGACCTTCACTATGGCGCTCGATCTCCTCTGTGATAGCGGCCTGCTGGAATGTCGGGCCGCCCGTTATAGCCTGCACCCGGTGGTTGGCGCCTATCTTCGGCTTGATCAGCCCGAGCTGAGCGCCGCCGAGCGCCATTTAGTTGACTACTACGCCGCCCTGGTCCGGCAGCAGCTCGCTGCGGGCAGCCCTCCATCGCTCGTTGAGCAAGAGAATCTTCAGACCGCTCTGCAGCTAGCAAAGCAGCACACGCTATGCGCAGAGCAACATCTCCTGCAGGCGGCTCTCGAGGCCCTGGAGTAACGGCGTTTCTTTCTGAGCGGCTAGGCCCGCCGGACCTTCCAAGAACAGCGAGGGAGCAATCTGTTATGTCAGGACTGCCCCCTCTGCTCGCTGATCAGTCAGCGCACAGTCCTGCTTAGAACGCCAGGGCCTGCCCCCGTCGGGGTGGACCTGGCTGTAGCGGTACCACTGCAATAGCTTCTTTTGGTCCCAACTAGCCTGGCCCGGTCGTCTCCACTTTCAGCCCCTCCAGCACTGCCCGCTAGCGCCTGGACTCTGCTGATGGTCCATCCGCCAGTCTACCACGTTCGCTCAAATCCCTTGAGAAGCATCAGAAGGCTACCAGCGGTGCACCTGGCCTGCTGTTTATAGCGTTGCAGATGGGAGTATAAAAAGATCCCCCTGTTCGTCCACCGTGGCTGTCCAGGGGCTGGCTTCAGCTCCACCAAGCCCATAACCACATAGGAAACTGTTGTCCCAGTACACCCAGACTAGTGAAGCGGTGACTGTGAGTAGATAGTTTCCCGACGAGGCCGTAGCGTCTGGAGCAATAGCCCGAGCTGCCACAGAGCTAGTCTTCTGCTGAAGGGTCTTAGCAGTTACAAAGGCAATCCCTGGCGTCTTCCTCAACTTCGCTAAACTATATTTTTTCACCACCCCATGTGCTGTCTGTACCGTCTGATCAGGCTGGGGAGCAGAATCGGCAGAAACTCGAGTCACAGGAACGAAAGCGATGACAAGAGCAATCAGGACAGCCAACCCCCAGTGCTTTGGGCAAGGCCTTTGCTTCAACCAGCCCGATAGCTGCCACTTGCCGCACTTGACGCCGCTGACGACGGGCCCGCCAGGTCTTCACGCTCAGCTGGATCTCTCTGACAAGCAGGACGAGAGTCACCAGCAGCCCCACACTGAGCACCGGGGTCGCAGCTTCCAGGATCATTACCTGCTCCGGACACGGCATCTCAGGAACCTCCTTGGAGCGTCAAGAAAACAAAAAAGCCAGCTGCCAGTACAGCGACGAATACGCCTATCGCTCCAATCAGCTGCCCCACACGTTCCGGACCAGGTGGCAAACGCCACACTCGTAGCCAGAGGATCAGATCGCTGACGAACAGCGCCAGGAAGCAAACAAGAGGCAAAATTATGCGAAGCACGGCAGACTTCTCCTCTACAAGGGTAACTACAGCTCGCCAATCTCATAGTACGAATCCCTTCACAAGAGGCGTTCTCACCCCACAACCCTTGAAAGATGCATCTAAGGCAAGAATACCAGGTACTCATCTAGAGAGCCAGCGCCTTTACTAGTCTCCTTGCTAGTCTTCTTCTCTCATCCTCTCCTCACTTCATGTAGGGCCGCCAGCCCAATCTGGCCGTTACTGCTAACAATGTAGCCCTCTCCTATCTGCCGTTGCCGATCAGCCAGCACAACGTCTAGACTGTATTCCTGAGCCTTACGACTGTACGTAACTGTTACGTCTTGCTGCGATCCTGCGATCCCAATGGTTGTCTATAGCAGAGCGATAGAATCGTTTCCTGCTCCCAGCGCGGCCCCGTCTGACGATAGAGATAATAGCCTTCCAGCAAAGCATCAGAAAGCATCAATCCTCTTTGCTTCAAAAATTCCTCTACCTGAGTAAAACCTGGCATTGTCGTAAGCGCTGCTCTTCTAGCCTAACAGGCTTGAGTCTTTTGGCTAGTCCTTTTTCTTTGTGAGGTCCACAGAGAAATCCGCTATAGTGTGTCTGGCATCGCCTGCATTACCTCATGGGGCATAGATCAGCCTTCCCCACTTACCCCAGCAATCCGCGCGAGCAGAGTCTTCTTTATCACAAGCCCTGGTGATGATGGAACCGAGGGAATTCTTCAACAATTATGCTGATAAGATCAACCAAGTCTCAAAAAAACGTATCGAGGCATAGGCAATGGCCTTGAGCCAGCCAGGCTGGCTCAAGGCCGCTAATGCAGCTGATCTATTCCGGTCTGCAGTCGCCATTCACCTGGCTCCAGGCGAGAGGCCTCCTCGCTGCTTGAGGCTGGTTGCGTCCAGCTATTGCCGCTGACCTGATTCCTCGTTGAGGCAGGGGTCGAGGTCGAGGTCGAGGTCAGGTGTTCCGTGGGCAGTGTCGTCTCTTGCTCCTGAGTCGTCGCCGAGACGGCAGCGCCATCGGCATGGCCAGAAGGAGAAGAATCACCGAGTTGGAGGCGTCCCCCGCGCTGACGTTGGCGATAATCGATCCAGACGATCAGGGCCACCATAATCACCACTACCAGCAGAATACTGATAAACTTAAAGAGATGGGCATTTTGCCGATTGGCAATATCAAGCGACAAAATTGACAGGCCAGCCGCCAAAACCCCAAAGGCCAGGGTCACACCATAGAACAGATAACAGATCTGCTTCACCGTCAACCCGGCAGCCATCAGCCGATGGTGCAGATGCGTCTTGTCATAGTGCCAGGGGCGCTGACCGTGCCGCACGCGATTGATCGCCACCACCGCCACATCGAGAATCGGCACCCCGAGCAACATCAGGGCCAGGGCCAGCTTTGCGCCGCCAATCGTCGACATCACCGCCAGCCCCAGGCCCAGAAACATCGATCCTGTATCGCCCATAAAGATACGCGCTGGATTCCAGTTATGGGGCAGAAAGCCCAGCACCGCACCCGTGAAGATTGCCGCCAGTACCGCGATGCTCTCCTGATGGAAGACCCAGCTAATCAAAGCGGTAAACAGACCGGTGATCCCTACCACTCCAGCGGCCAATCCATCGACCCCATCGATCAGATTGACCGTATTCATCATGCCCACCATCCAGAACCAGGTAAAGCAAAGGGCAGGGATCGCCGCTAGCGTGATCGCATTATCGCGCACTCCCAGATAGACCAGGCCAGGAGCAAAAGGATTATTAAAGGAGAAGAGAAAGATCCCGTGAAAGCGGCCCTCCCAGGGCGCCAGCAGAATCGCCGCCGCCACCGTTTGCGCCAGCAACTTAATCAGAGGTTTCAAACCAATCAGATCATCGATGAGGTGGACCGTCACCAGGAGCAGCGAAGCCAGCAGGAACAGCCAGTAGACCGTACTCTCCACATACAGAGAGGTAGGGATATTGCGCGCTGGCGTATAGAAGAGCAGCGAGGCCACCACGAACGAGAGAAAAATAGCCACGCCTCCCAAACGAGGGACAGGGACCGTATGCACACGGCGCTCCGAAGGATAGTCGAGCCAACCCATACGGCGACAGAGCGCTCGCACGACAAAAGTCAGCAGATAGGTCAGAACAAAAGCAGCAATGCCTCCGAGCAAGGGCAGCGCCAGTGGAGGAAGCCAGGAAGCCACAGGCAGAAGCGCCGCCATAGTCAACTGCAAGTCACCGGCCTGGACCATGTACCGTCTCCTGTGAGGAGCCTGTCGCTGCTCCTCACCGTGTTCTTCATCTGCCTCTCCGTTGCCCTGGCCGGCCAGCTTCACCACTTCCAGTGTAGTGGCAGCCATCCAGGAAACACAACGGTAGTCCGATTATACGGACTCTATCAGAAGGAACGCAATGAGTTCCCCGATTTATACTAGTCCGGAATGGGAGAGCAAAGGAAAAGAGTATGCCCATCTGGCGTGCTTTCGTCTCTTACCCTTTACCCCGGTCGTCATTCTCTCTCCGTCCGCCGCGCGGGCGGCTACCCTCTACGGTCAGTCCGCAGAGAGAAGACGCCTCAGAAGGCCAGAATGAGGAGGCGCTCCTGACCCGCATAATCGCGTCGACAGGTCAGTCGCAGCGCAGGCCAGAGCTGGCGAGCGAGTGCTTCTAGCGCCTCACGCTGCCGATGGCCGATCTCTAGAAAGACCATCGCCCGCTCTTTGAGCAGGGGACGCTCGTGGAGCTGCCGGAGCAGGCGCTCCAGCAGCGCTAAACCGCGGGGACCGGCAAAGAGAGCCTCCGGTGGCTCAAAGTCGCGCACATCCGGGGCAAGCAGCTCTCGCTCCTCAGTGCCAACATAGGGAAGGTTGGCCACCAGCAAATCGACCGGCTCGGGCAGCGGCTCCGCCAGGTCACCCTGCAGCAGGCGCACGCGCTGACTGACTCCATGCCGCTGACAGTTCAGTTGCGCGACCTCTAGCGCCTCCGCCGAGCTGTCGCAGGCATACAGGTAGGGCAGACGCGGCTCACTCACCGCTAGAGCCACGGCGATCGCACCAGAGCCAGTGCCGATATCGGCCACGATCGGCACCTCTTCCCGCCTCAAGCGCTTCCGCGCTTCAGCAAGAACCTCCTCTACCAGGAGCTCTGTCTCGGGGCGCGGAATGAGAACACGCCGATCGACGAGCAGGTCCAGCCCGAAAAACTCCTTGTGACCAAGCAGATAGGCCACTGGCTCACCGCGTTGGCGCCGCTCCAGTAAAGCCGTCAAGCGTTGCCACTCTGCCGCTGTCAGCTCCCGCTCAGGATGAGCATAGAGGGCTGCGCGCTCCACGCCCAGGACATGGCCCAGCAGCACCTGCACATCACGTCCAGCCTCCTGAGCGGGTCGGCCAGCGGCCTGGAGCAGACGCCTTCCCCACTCCAGGGCCTCTCCGACCGTCATCAGCCTTCCTCCCTCGTTCGCTCCGACTTGTCTCGACTCAGCAGCCTGCTTCAGCCTCCTCCGTTCTCCCCCCGCTCTACTCCTGCTCCTCATCAAGCGGGCGTCGCCCCTGAAAGCCCGCATCAAGTGGATGCCAGTACTTGATGCGCTCTTCCCCCAGGTGCCAGCAGAGATAGACCTCCCGTCCCTCCCGCAGGCTCAAAAAGTCAACCAGACCCATATCGGGATCTTTCAACTCACAGCCCAACTCGCTAAGTTCCGCCAGTGCCTCCTGCAGCCGCCGCAGATGGAGCACCTGCGCTCGCTGAATCTCCATCATGGTCTCATTGACATCATGACCATTTTTCATGATACGCAGTCGGATCGCATGAGCACGCTCTTCCCCCTCCCTGAGCTGACGCCGCTGCTCCTGAATATGATGCAGGATCGGCGAGATGACCGGCAGTAGGGCCTCGGCCTCCTCGCGCGTAAAATAATGAGGCATCCCAACCCTCCTTCTTTTAGGACTACTGTCACTCCAGCTGTCTGCCCTGCCGCTCTCCCCCCAGACCCGCGGCTAGCGACCAGCGGAGGGAGTGCCCTTGCTCGCAGGGGGCAGCGTAGGAGTCACCTGCGGCGAAGCCGTTGGTGGCGGGGTCGCCGTTGGTCCAGCGAGCTGGATGCTCACATCATCGAAAGTCTTAAAGACCATCACCTGCCCACCGCTATCATAATAGTCGCCTTTGACTACATCCCCAGGCTGCACCAGCGGCAATTTCGGCGAGAGCGAGAGATTAGCCGTGAAGATGTACGGCTGGCCAGCAAGCTGCAGGTAAAAGATTGTGTTCGACCCCTCCTGTACGGAAGCAATGCGCACCACCTTGCCTACCACGCTCTTGACGGTGCCGCTGGTGGGGCGGTTGGCGGCTGACGCCTGCTGCGTCAGCCATTGCTGATAAGCCTGCAAGGCGCCGCTCAGCGTCGTATCGTACTGGACATTGCTGCCATTGAGGTTGCGTGCGTCCACAATGCCCACCGCCTGAAAGATACTGCCGCTGCTGACATGTTGGACAAAGATGGCGACCCAGGTCGGTTCTCCATAGAGCTGATAGAGCTGTACACTATCAACATCGTAGCTGCGCAGATTAGCTCGCGTCGACTGAATGGTATTCTCGACATTGCTCCCGATGCCAATCCCCGTCAGCGGGTAGAACGTTCCGCGATTCGTATGGGTATCAAAGAGAACGATGCCCGTACTGGAATTGTCATTGAGCGACGAGGAGGTCATGGGCACCAGCCAGACCGGCTGATCAACACTGTTATAAAGCAGCTGGGGCTCGCTCGCCGGCACCTGCTGATTGGCGCCCGAAGGATTGAACCAGGGAGCGGCATGGTAGAGACCCCACCACTGCAGGTACTGCGTGACGGTCGCCGCCGGCATGACGCGATCCACCCAGCTCGGAACCTCCTGGGGAAGATAGCGCGTGATCTGGCCAGTATGGGCATCAACCAGCAGGACCTCGCTCAGGACGTCACCGGTATAGCCTCGCGAAGGCTGCATCAGCGAGATGGTCCAGTAGGGATGATAGCGGTCATCCAACTCTAACGTTGGATCAACCAGACGCCCATAGGTGTAGCCGCTCAGATAAACGTGACGCAGCAGATCCTGATTGAGCAAAGCCCCCGGCAAATAGGCCAGGGTCTTATCTCCCCCAGTCATCAGCCGCGGAGTCGCTTCGGGATTCTCAGCATCGACAACTACAAAGCCAGGAGTATGGGAGTTGGAGAGATTGACAAAGATGTTGTTGTAGCTGAGCGGCGCTACGTAGTAGAGGTGATGGTTGATGGACTGCAGTGTGTAGCTGTTAGGATCGAGATTGTAGGTCGATCCGAGATTCTGGCCGGTAGCCCCCAGGATCTGCTGCCCCTCGTAGGCCGCTACACCTGGACTGACCAGCACAATATGGTTGGGATCAGTCGGCGGCAGCGTCGGCGAGTTGGCCGCTTTGATCTGGGGAATGGCCGCCAGAGCTTTGGCATTGCTGTCAAACCAGGTAGTGAAGACGACGATGAGTCCCGAAACCACCAACCCCACGATCCCCACTACTACCAGCCCAAAGAGGCCAGCCGCCACGTTCCCACGCGCAACAGCCTGACTCTGCTTGCCCACCTCCTCCTGTCGTGCCCCTTGTCCCCGCGTCACCCGGCGTCTCTCTGTACTCGTCGCCGTCTCCTCCCCTACTCTGAGAATCGGACGCAACAGCGATAAGAGGTTCGCCAGGCTACTGATCGCCAGCGGCCAGAGCACCCACTGCCAGCCCCCTAGCGGTCCAGTCAGCGCCGGAAGTTCAAAATAGACGAGTAGAAAGCAAAAGAGGACGTTGAAGAGGAAATAGCTCCCGAACCAGCGCAGAAAGCGGCGGGCCTCAAACGGCTCCCGCCGTCCAAATCCCAGGCGACCCACCGTCAATATAGCCATGACAATCAGCGCCCCGCCGATTGCCAGAAGGACCGTAATCATCGCACGCTCCCTCCTGCCTCTGCCTCCAGCAGGTAAACCCACGTAGTGATCTGCTCTGCTCACTGGTAAAGCGAGGGATCTGCTCAAGCTCGCGGCCTGCTCTCGCCCACCCCTGTCTCCGGCCATCCTATCTATCCTGCTTCATTCCTCCGTGGTCTGGTCCTCACCAGGCCGGCACCCTCGCTTGTACAGCTGCCCCTCTATTGTAGTGCCTGCTAGAATAAAGCACAACACCCGCCCATCAGCAGTCCTCTGGAGTCCCTCACCAGCCCAGGGGAATTTTCCTCTGGGCGAGACTGTTATGACTGTTGTAACATACTGTCTGCCTGACCTTTGCCAGCTATTGCTCACCTGGAGATTACCAGGCACAAGGAGTCAAGCCGCATGAGTCTGTTTAAACGACAGGCATCCGAAACAGCAACCAATCCCACCGCCAAAGAAGGGATGGGAGCAGACCGGCTGCCGCCCGGCCAGTATCTGACCAAGAAATGGCCTGTACTGAGCTACGAGCGCACGCCGAGCTTCCCGCCCGACTGGCGACTCAAGATCACCGGCGAGGTCGAACATCCTCTTGAACTGACCTGGGAAGAATTCCTCGCGCTACCACGGGTGACCATTACCACCGATATCCATTGCGTCACCAC
This sequence comes from Thermogemmatispora onikobensis, assembly GCF_001748285.1. NCBI lineage: Bacteria > Bacillati > Chloroflexota > Ktedonobacteria > Thermogemmatisporales > Thermogemmatisporaceae > Thermogemmatispora > Thermogemmatispora onikobensis. The sequence goes on from NZ_BDGT01000020.1 coordinate 14,317, forward strand.
CTGGAGCCGTTTCGATAACACCTGGGAAGGCGTCCACATCCGCGAGCTTCTCAAGCGCGCCCGCCCGCTGCCGAGCGCCAGGTACGTCATGGCCCATTCCTGGACCGGCTATACGACCAATATGCCGCTCTCCAGCCTGGACGACGATGACGTGCTGATCGCTATCAAGCACGATGGCAAAGACCTGGAGCCGGAGCACGGCGGCCCGGTGCGCCTGGTCGTACCCAAGCTCTACTTCTATAAGAGCGCCAAGTGGCTCGACGGACTGGAGTTCATGGCTGAGGACCGCCCGGGCTTCTGGGAGATGCGCGGCTACCACAACCGCGGCGACCCGTGGCAGGAAGAACGCTACTGGTAGTTGCTTGTAGTTGCCTGCCCTTTCGCTAGCAGGCAACAGAAAACAGACCGCGCGCCGGTCGCCCCGCCCCATCATTGCCGAAGCTTGACCTCAGCAAGGCTGGCCGGAGCACCGGCGCGGCGCAGTACGTCGATTGAGACAGAGCGCTAGGAGCGGTTCCTGCGCAGCATGTTAATCACGACCGCGATCAAACTATAGAGCGAGTCGCCAGCTCCGTAAAGACAGCGCTTTCTGGCCTTACCGCGTGGGTTCATCTTCCCTCCACTGCCACTCTCTGGGGTGAGGCTTCCCTCAAACGCCAGCGGATGAGCCTCATCCGCCTTATCATCGCTCCAGTGCAGCTCAGGAAAGGTGCGCACAGCCACCTCAGCCGTATAGTCACCACAGGCGATCAGCGTCGCCGGCGAGAGGACCCGAAAGCGCCATTCCGGCTCCACCTCCTCCATCAGGAGCAGCTCGTCCAGCTTCTTCACGCTCTCAAAGGAGCCATCCAGATCGAGGCCGAGCGCAGTACGCGCAGCTTCCATGAGGACGTTCATATTGTGCACTGCGACGCTGGTGTGCTCATCGTGAGGAAGGCGGGGATCACGAGGATCGACTCGCCGCACCAGCTCCTCCTGGAGCGCCCGATAGCCCTCATCCAGCTCCCAGCTGAGGGGAAAGGGCTGGGACCAGTCCCCAGCACTCTGAACGAAGCCATTCTCCTGCAGCACCTCCTCCTGAGCAGGGGTCAGTCGATCCTCCTCTCGATGCACAATGCGCAGAGAGATCCCCTTGGGCAACCCCTCCCTATAGAGCATCTCATTGCTCACTGCGCTCCAGCGAGCACGATCGATCACCTGCCGGAGTCCCTCGGCGAAGGCTGGCGCATCCTCCTGCTGCGGTTCATAGTAGATGCCAATCAACTGCCACAACCCGGCCTCTTGAGCGATGAACATGTTTGCGGTAAACGGCATACACTCCTCCCTGGAAGATATCAGCGATCTCGACCAGGAGCGACAAAGAGGAGCGCCCGCCAGTGGTCCGTTTTTACCCCTCAAGTACCTGGAGGAAATGCAGGAATAGGTAACCCAAGGCCATATTTTAGAGCAGATCACCCAAAAAGACAAGTGGCGCGGCGGCCAGGCAGAAGCAGCCAGCTACCGCGCCAGTCCATAGGGGTCCGAGCCAGCCATCAGCGCTCAAGCGTCGTCTTACTACTGCGCTCCCCATCGTAAGAGAGCAGAATGCGCTTGCCATCGTAGACTGTCTCCAGATGCACCGGGCGGCCCCAGAGCTGATAGACATACTGCAGCGTTCTCTCAGCATAGACCAGGTCAAGGTCCTGGCCCTCGTGCAGATGACGCAGGTATAGCTCACGGTTGCCCCGATAGTCGCCGTCGTCGACCACAATATAGGGGAAGCCAAAGTTGGTCATGCTGGCCACGATGCCGTCGCGCACCTTCTCCCAGTTCTTTTCTACAATCACCCACTCATCGCCTTCCTTTTTATACAGGTAAAGATCCAGCTCCTCAACCAGATCCTTGGTCAGATAGTTGCGCAAGAAGGAGACATCGTTATCCAGCTCGCGAACCTCAAAGATCTTCTGGCGACCCATGCCCGGCTTGCGCCCCAGGCGCTCCTGCTCCTCCCTGGTTGGGCTATCCCAGCGGCGCTCGATATCCTCGAAAATCTTGTAGCCCAGATAGTAAGGATTGAGCGAGGTGCGCGAAGGCGAAAGGACGCTCGCGTGCATGCGCGCAAACTCCACCGTCTCGGCATCGGAGATAATGCCGCGATCGGCCATTTCGCGCATGATGCGCGAATGCCAGATAGAGGCCCAGCCCTCGTTCATGACCTTGGTTTGCATCTGGGGCACAAAGTACAAGAACTCCTGGCGCACAATCTCGATCACATCGCGCTGCCACGGCTCCAGAATAGGCGAATGGCGGATCAAAAAGAGCAGGAGATCCTTCTGAGGCTTCTCAGGGAACTTTGGAGGACGGCCCCGGCGGCGCTCACGCTCCTCCTCGGCGCGACGCTCCTTCGCCTCGCGATCCAGTGCCCAGAGATCATCGTACTCCGTCGAGGGCCGCGTGCGAGACTCCTCACCTCGTCTGAGCTGCTCCTCTTCCTCCTCGTCGTCCTCGCCTCTCAAGAAGAGATGGTAGTCAACATGCTCCTGAATCGAGAGCACGGCGTCGAGAAAGTGCTCCACCTCCAGCTTGCCGTGATCGAACTCATACCTGGCAATGCGCTCGGCATTGAGGCTGGCGCGTTCGATCATCCGGCGCGACGTATGCTGGAAGTAGACATTATTCTTAAAGAAATCGGTATGCCCGAAGACATGCGCCGCCACGAAGGTATTCTGGAGCAGATCATTCATCTCCATCAGGAAGGCGTAGCTCGGGTTCGTGTTGACCACCATCTCATAGATCTTGCTCAGCCCCAGGTCATAGAGCATCTTCTGACGGTAGTAGGCCTTCCCGTGAGTCCAGTGGCTGAAGCGGCCCGGCAGGCTGTAGGAAGCGAACTCGTACATGATGGTCGCCGGGACCAGCTCGAAATGAGTCGGGAAGGGGTCCAGCCCGAACTCATGGGCAATATCCCAGGCATAGCCAATGCGATCACGCAGGCGCTCCAGATCGGTCTCCGCCATAGGCATCTCTCCCTTGCCGTTACACTTATCTGCCAGCAGGCACAGCGTCGCCGCGGCGCGCGAAGAACTTGCGCAGCGCCGGATAGACTTCCTTCTTATCCGAGATCGTCACTGCCACAAACTTCTTGTCCGTGATACGGCTATAGGCCGACATCAACGTACTGGGAGAGCGATAGTGACCCTCGCGGATCTCACCATAGCCGAAGATATTGCACAGCTCGATGAGCTGCTGCACCAACTGCACGCAGCGATCATTATCCCAGGGAAGGTTGTCGCCATCCGAGAAATGGAAGGGGTAGATATTCCAGTCGTGGGGATTAAAGCGCTCCTTGATGATTTGTAGCGCCAGCTCATAGGCCGACGAAACCTGCGTGCCGCCGCTCTCGCCCTTGTGGAAAAACTCCTCTTCCGTGACCTCCTTGGCCTCGGTGTGGTGGCTGATGAAAACAATATGGACGTTATTATACTTCGTTCGCAGGAAGCGCACCATCCAGAAGTAGAAGCTTCTGGCGATATACTTCTCAAACTCCCCCATCGAGCCGGAGACATCCATCATGGCAATCACCACGGCGTTCGACTCGTAGCGGATGGTCGGCTCCCAGACCTTGAAGCGCAGATCCTCGTTCTTGATGTCCTTAAAGCGCGGCTCGCCCTTGGCGGCATTGCGCTTCATATTCTCCAGAATGGTGCGCTTCTTATCAAGATTGGTCAGCGGGCCATGCTTGCGGATATCGGTAAAGCGCACGGCATCGGTCTGCAGCTCCTGCTGGCGCTTCTGCTCCAGATTAGGAAGCTCCAGATCCTCGAAGATCAGCTCTGACAGCTCCTCCATGCTGATCTCGGCCTCGTAGTAGTCGTAGCCGGGATCTTTGCCGGCCTCGCCTTTCTTGCCGCGGCCCGCGCGTGGCTCCTGAGCAATCACATCGCCGACGCGGCTCTTGCCATCGCCCTGGCCCGCATGAGACTGGCGCCCGGGATCATAGCGGAAGCGGTACTCCTCCAGCGAGCGGATCGGCACGCGGACCGTCTTCTTGCCATCGGAGAGAATGATACTCTCTTCGCTGACAATCTCCTGCAGATTCTTTTTAATAGCCTCGCGAATCTTCTCCTTGTGGCGCTCCTGGTCAATCTGCCCCTTGCGGTGCAGCGACCAATCGTGCTGCGAGACGGACATAGCGTACACTCCTTCCTGGCTGGAAGCGCAGCGAAAAGAGAACAGGGGATGAACCACCGGCCCAGCTCCTCACCCCCACACCCTGGGCCTGGGCCGGCCTCTGCTTTCGCTGCAGCTGCTCTGGTCAGCCTGGTCAGCCTGCCAGAGTCAGCCGATCGGCAAGCGAACAAGAGCCGGGCAGGAGAGTGGCGCGGCTCGATCGGCTGGCTGCTCAGCGCTGTGGCTGGCCACGGCCACGCCAGGGCCTGGGTAGTTCGGCAGCGCGGCTGGTTCACCCCCTGGAAAACTATTCCTTAGCGATTCAACAGGCTTCCGACGTAGCGCAAGATCTCATTGGCGCAGACATGGCAGTAGCCATGCTCCGTCATCAGACGATCAACCACCTCATTAATCTTACGCAGCTGCTCCTTATCAGGCGTGCGCGTCGAGGTTGTGATCTTGACAACATCGCGCAGATCGGCGAAGAGCTTCTTCTCGATGGCTTCCTTCAAGCGCTCATGGCTGGTATAGTCAAAGGTCAGCCCCTTGCGCGCCAGCGACGAAATGCGGATCAGAATCTCCTCACGGAAGGCCCGCTTGGCGTTCTCCGTGATGCCGATCTGCTCCTCGATCGAGCGCATCAGCTGCTCATCGGGATCGATCTCCTCATCGGTGATGGGATCGCGCAGCTTCGTCTTATTGCAATAGGCCTCGACGTTGTCCAGGTAGTTATTGAGCAGCGTGCGCGCCGCCTCCTCATAGGAATAGACGAAGGCGCGCTGCACCTCCTTCTTGGCCAGCTCGTCGTACTCCTTGCGCGCCTCACTGATAAAGTTGAGGTAGCGCTCGCGCTCCTCGCGTGTAATGCTTGTATGCTGATCAAGGCCATCGCGCAGAGCACGCAGAGCATCGATCGGATTGATGCAGGTCACATTCTGACGCACCAGAGCATTCGAGAGACGGTTAATGACATAGCGCGGCGAGATGCCGTCCATGCCCTCGCGCTGGGCCTCCTCCTGCAGCTCGCGGACATCCTTCTGCTTGAAGTCCTCGATGTCCTCACCGTCGTAGAGGCGCAGCTTCTTCATCAGGCTCATACCAGCCTTCTTCGATGGCTCCAGGCGCGTCAGGACAGCAAAGATGCTGGCAATACGCAGCGTGTACGGGGCAATATGCACGTTACGCAGGGCGCTCTGCTTGAGGAGCTTCTCGTAGATCTTGATCTCATCGGAGACGCGCAGGTTGTAGGGCACCTTCACCAGAATGATGCGGTCCTGCAGCGCCTCAGACTTCTTGTTGCCGACGAAAGCCTGATACTCATGCTCATTGGTATGGCTGACTACCACCTCGTCGGCATAGATCATACTAAAGCGGCCCGTCTTGATATTCTGCTCCTGACTGAGGGTGAGCAGCACATACAGGAACTTCTCATCGACCTTGAGCATCTCGATGAATTCCATCAGGCCGCGATTAGCAACGTTCAATTCGCCGTCGAAGCGGTAGGCGCGGGGATCGCTCTCGACACCAACCTCACCGATCGTCGAGAGGTCGATGCCGCCAACCAACTCGCTGATGTCCTGGCTCTTGGGGTCTGATGGGGTAAACGTGCCGATGCCGACGCGATACTTCTCGCTAAAGGCGATGCGCTGGACGGGGACATCTTCAATGCGCCCGTGATACTCGTTATCGAGCATGTAACGGCAGCGCGGGCACAGATCGCCCTCGATGTAGAGGCCAAACTCCTTCTCGATATCGGGGCGCAGCTCCTGGGGGATGAGATGCAAAGGCTCCTCATGCATCGGGCAACCTTTGATCGCGTAGACGGCGCCGGCCTCGGTGCGCGTGTAGGCTTCCAGGCCCCGCTTGAGCAACTGCACAATGGTCGACTTGCCGCCTCCAACTGGCCCCATCAGCAGCAGAATGCGCTTGCGCACCTCCAGGCGCTGGGCTGCCGAATGGAAGTAGTCGACGATCTGCTGCAGCGCCTTCTCGATGCCGAAAATCTCCTGGCTGAAGAAGTTGTACCGCAGTTCGCCGTTGCGCGTAGTCTCGACACCCGCCTCCATGATCATGTCGTAAATGCGCTCATGCGAGAGGCGGGCGACTTTCGGCCTCTTACACGCGATCTCAAAGTATTGGGCGAACGTCCCCTCCCACGCAAGTGCTCGCTCTCGGTCCCGATATTCCTCTAACCGCTTCACCAGGTCCATAGGTTACCCTTTCTTCTTCTGTCTGCTAGGCTGCCGGCCAGTTCTGCAGGCGGGACGCTTCGCCTCAGACCAGCGCCGGCGGGACGGGAAGAACGCTTACTGACTGTTACACCGGGTGTACGCCTTTGCCGAGGTTCCTTTCCTTCTATGCCTGCTATGACTACAATGACTGCTGCTCCTTCCGGCGCGAAAAACAGGTAAACTATGATATCAAAGGGCTGGTTTTCCGCTCGATCTGCATGCCAAGCTAGAGAACCAGCCCTTTCTACGTTGCAACATGCGATATGACTGTACTTGCTGCCTGCATCTTCTGCTCGCTCTCCTTCCGCTTCTCCTCTCGCCTGCCTTCAATACCCTCTCGCGGCTTGCCAAGCTGCAGCGAAGATGGGCCGCTGAACGTCTGGCCCTCGGGCCGCGTGGAGCAAGTGCTCTCCCTGCTTTTTGTTCTCTCCCCTCCTTCTCCTTGCCCCTGCGCTCCCCCCGAGAGGTCCCACTTGTTCCCCCTGCAGGGGATACCGTGTCTGGTTGAATGTCATATGTTGCTTGATTCGGACGTGTTCCAGAGTAAACAGTAACGGTAATCGTAGCATACAGTACAGACCGGCCCCTGTCAAGTGGCGACCGCCGCTTTTCAGCATCCCCCATCTGGGTCATCTCCTGGCTGCTCCCTCAGCCTCGTCGCTGGCCAGTCTTCCCTGCATGCACCTGGCTGGCTGGCTGGCCCACGCCGGTTCTTTCTTTCGACAGGGGGCGAAAGCGGCAAACCGTTCCGGTGGAGGTGGCGAAGGCGATAGCCGCAGAGCGCTGGCTGCCGAGGCCGTGTCGGGCCTCTCTAAGCGGGCAGGGCCAGCTATCTGTCTACTTCTTCATGCTCTTCACGGGCGCGATCACGCGCGGTGTCACGCGGGGCTTCGATGAGGGGGATGCTGACGTGGAGGCGACAGCCACCGTCGGCGGGACAACTGAGATGCAACTCGCCCCCTAGCTCGTGCACGCGCTCACGCATGCCGATCAGGCCGTAATGGCCCGGCCCCGAACCGGCGTCCGTGAGCGGAACGAAAAGGCTGTCGCTGGCAACGGGAGCCTCGTCTCGGCTGCAGGCCGCGAGCTGGGCCTGCACCTCCAGCGGCAGACCAACGCCGTTGTCGGCAAGGGTGAGCTGAAGCCGGCCAGCTTCTGTGCGCAACCGCAGCCAGACCCGTGTGGCCTGGGCATGCTTCTCGATGTTGGTGAGGGCCTCTTGAATGATTTTGAGCAGGGTCTCAATGATTTTGAGCAGGGCCTCTTGCCGGTCACCGGGCAGATGCTCCAACTCGGGGGGAAGGTCTAGCTCCAGGCTCCACCCGCAGCGCGCCGCCCGACGCTGGGCAATGGAGGTAATCGCTTGCCGGAGGGAGCCTTGCAGCAGCACAGGTGAACGCAGATTCGCGATGGAGGCCCGTAGCCCGCTCATGGCCTCGCGCGTGACTTGCAGCGTCTCGACAATCTCCCGCTCACAGCGCTGCGGGTCCCGACCGACAAGGCGACGCAGTACCTCTAGCTTGACACTGACCAGGGTAAGGGCATGACCAAGAGTGTCATGCATTTCGCGCGCCAGGCGCGTGCGCTCGCGCAGGACGGCCAGCTCCTGTTCCTGAGCCGCCGAGAGCGCCAGACGCTGATGGGCCTCCTCCAGTTCACTATGGGCCTGGGCCAATTCCTGTAAAAGGCGCGCATTGCGTTCCTGTTCTCTGAAGAGACGGGCAATGGTAAGGGCCGAGATAACCGCAGAGCTGAGCGAGAGAAGCAGTCCCCCTAGCACACCCAGATCATTCAGCTCCAGAGGCCAGTGGAAGACCCCGCTGAGCAGCAGGAAGGTCAGGAGCGAGCAGAGTAGCGGCCAGACGAGGAAAGGCAGTTCAAAGATGGAGAAGCAGAGACCAAAGACAAGCCAGTAGTCCCAGGCCAGACCGCGGTCAATGCAGGCCAGCGCCAGACAGATGAGATAGCAGCAGGCCCAGAGGATCAGGGCATAGGGACGAGCTGGAGGCCAGCGACGCTCTAGCCGTAGCCACATACGCCCAAAGTGGAAACCCTGTACGAGGAGCAAGAGTAACGAGAGCAGGATAATAGTCACAGCCCGCCAGTCATGAAAGTAACTGGGAGAAGCGCTAAGTACTATATAGTCAGCGATGGTCAGGGCAACGATATAAAAGAGGAGCCATTGCAGGCCGAACAGGCGCAGACGACGGTGAAATCGCTGCTCAGCCTCGCTGGCAGCCGCCATGTGCTCCTCACTCTTCTCGACAGCGGTCATGGTCTTCACCTGCTCTCCTCTCCAGAGCCTGCCTGGCCTGCTTGCTGAGGATTTCCTGACGATGCCACTGGCGCTTCGTCGCTCCACACCGCACCTTGCTGGTAGCGGCAGAGCTAGATGGGCTGTCGACCCATCCGTCTTGAACCTGCAGCCGAAACGGATGGCCGCAGCGACACGACGGGATGGGTCGACCCGCGTTCTCTGTTCGCGTTGTCAGTCCCTGTCTACAAGGATCAGTATAATCGCTGGGACTGACAGGCGCCAGTGCCGAAAGAACGAAAGAACTAGGCTTCCTCTATGACTAAAGTCACGGCTTCCCCTACGGAGATACCCAGGGCGGCAGCGGCGTTGCCATTGCGAATGGCCACCCCCACATAGCCGGCGCTGTCGCTGTAGATGAAGGGTTCGCCTTCGCCAGCCTCTCCGGCAAAGAAGGGCTGCCGCCGCTCGATGGTCAGGCGACGCCCGGGTATGAGCAGGCGCACACGCGGGGCAGTGAAGAGGTCAGGCACGAGGGTCAGGGGAATGCTCGTCACCAGGTTGCCAAAGTGGTCGATGTAGATGACGCTGGACTCGATGCTCCCTCCCTCGCGCCGCGGCTGGCTGAGATCAAGGCGCTGCAACGAGCCAGGATCAAGGATAGTGCCGAGGTCCGCGAGCGGCACCCCACGTGCCAGATGGGCCGCCGCCGGCGCAAAGATGTCTCGCCCGTGGAAGGTCGTGCTGACCACCGGCAGACGATAGGCCGGGTTCTCCAGAGCCACTGCCCGACGCAGCGGCTGCTCGGCCAGCACATAGCTGAAGAGACCATTGTCCGGCCCAACAAAGAACCAGTCGCCGGCTTCCAGCACAATGGCCCGACGCCGGCTCCCAACCCCTGGGTCCACAACACAGAGAAAAATACTGCCCGCCGGAAAATAGCGATAGGCGGTTGAAAGCAACCAGGCCCCAGCCGCGACGTTCTGGGGCGCAATGTCATGGCTGATGTCTATTAACTGCGCCTGCGGGACAATGCTGGCAATGACTCCCTTCATGATGCCCACAAAGCCGTCGCGCAGGCCAAAGTCGGTCATGAGGGCAATGACAGGAATGGATCGGCGAACGGCGGCCTGCTCGTGAGCGCTGGCCGCCTGGGGCTGCTCTTCTTTTTGCACCATGATGGCTTCTCTCTTCGCTTCGTTTCAGCCGGCCCCACAGAGAAGGCCGGGCCTTTTCTTCTTTCTGTGTAGTCGCTGGCGAACACCCTGTCAAGAGGGCTCAAGAGGGCAGGCCAGCGAATCGCTCAATGGTACTGGCCAGCTACCCTTCTTTAGCCATTGTATGCTATACTAGCCACGATATAGAGCGGTCCTGACAAGAATACAGGTAGAATAGAAGAATAGTCCAGGCAATTTCAGTCTTTCTTGAGCCTGTTCTTTCTGCGCTACGAGCGGGTGGTCTGGGTATTCCCGGCCAAAACGCAGCTTTGCAGTGAAACATTCCCTATTTGATTCATTTGCACACGATCACTACAGACAGTCGAAACTCGATGGAAAAGGAGGCGGCGCTTCTTCCCCACGTCTGCAGTCAGGGAGATGCGCTCTGCATGAGCCGATGAATGTCAGTACCGGTGGCTCGCATATCCTTATTTTTGAACGCGATCAGCAACTTGCCGCCTTGCTCAGTAGCGAGCTGCAGCTGGCAGGCTATGAGTGCCATATAGCTCGCACGGCAGTGGAAGTCTTTGACGCGATTGCACGCCATCAGGTGCGGCTGGTCTTGGTCAACCTGGCCCAGGCGGCGGCAGGGCGCCGTGAGTTCTGGGTGGCGCTAGAGGCCCAGCGTCGGGGGCGCGGTGTCCTGGTGCTGACCTATCGCTGCACCAACCTGGCCGGCTACGGTCCGTATGATCCCGAGGAGCATCGGCAGAGCGTCGATGTGGAGGTTGATGGGATGCTCGGCATCATGCGTCTGGTCGAGGCGGTCCGGGCTCAGGTGCCTTTGCCGGCCACGGCCTCGCATCCCCAGGTACGCCTGGCCGATCTGCCAACGCAGGCGTCGCCCGCTCCTACCCTGACAAGTCTGCAGCAGACGGTTCCACACCCGGCAGTCTTTTCGCCAAGCCAGAGCCAGGTCAGCGAGCTTCAGCGGCAGTCATCGCCGGCTCCGTCGGCCTATGCGGCCAGCGCCCAAGCGGTCCCTTCTGTTCCCCCGCCGCCGACCTTCACCGATAAGATCCGGGCGGTGATCTACCCGGGCAGCCGCAGCTTTTCGCCGGCTCCGGCCTCTGCGCCCGCGCAGGAGGCTGCCTGGGGGGCAGCCTTCGGGGCAGACGGCTTCCAGGGTCCCGATGGGTTTGTGACCTCCGCCTCCCCTTCCTCAGCACGCATACCCGCCGTTTCGCCGGCGGCCAGTGCCGGCTCGCGCCAGCCGCCGCTCAACCAGGCTGGCCAGTTCTCGCCTGCCTCTCCCGCGGCTGCGTCTTCTCCAGCGCAGCCGCCATACTATCCTCCTTCGGCCCAGTCTGCGCCGCTGGAGTTCTATGCCCAGCAGCGATCTCAGCCGCTGGAGCCGTTCGTCCAGGAGTCGGCAGAGACCTTCTATCAGGCAACGCGCTCTCAGGCTTCGGGGCCTTTGCCCCAGCCCCAGGCGGCGCTTTCTGGCGAGCAAGTGCCTCCGCAGATGGCGCATCTTCCTTCTATGGCTCAGGTGAGTCCCGCGCCTTTCGCCTCGGCATCCCAGGCTGCAGCGCCAGCGCCAGCGCCAGTCTATCAGCCGGTCTTTCAGGAAAGCCCCTATCATCCCAATCAGGCCTATACCCAGTACGCGCCACCCGAGGAGAAAGGGGAGTCGAGCCTGGCGCAGCTGACGCGCCTGCTGCGCGAACGTTCCGCCCTCTCTGCTCCAGGAGAGCGTGGACCAGAGCCGGGCGAGGCGCAGATCCCACCTGGTGGAGCGGCAGCTCCAGCGGCCCCAGCCTCGCCTTCGCCGTTGAGTACAGCCTCGCTGCGAGCAGCGCCGATTCAGGGCTTGCAATCAGACCAGGAGCCTGATTATCGGCCCTCGCGCTCGGCGGAGTCTCATGCCGTGGCCCGCAGTCATCTGCAGGCCCTGGCGGGCGCCAGTCCGACCATTGGAGAGCTGTCGTCGCTGCGCATGGCCTCCCCATCTTCGGCGTCTGCCACGGCTGCGGCCCAGAGCCAGGCGGCAACTCAGCACCACACCGCTCAGGCCCGGGCTTATAGCGCTGAGCAGCCAGCGGTCGAACGGCGTCCGGCCTATAGCAGCCCCCATGAAGCCCGAGCAGAGGACCTCTCTCCCGGCCAGATACAGATACGGAACGCAGGGCCAGTCGAGCAAGCCGAACGGGAGGCGCCCGCCCCCCCCAGCCAGCCCCTGTCTGGTGACGACCTGGCCGCTACGGCTGACGAGGAGACCAAGAAGGAGATGATGCAGCATGCGGAGGCTGCCCCAGTCGAGACAGCGCGCCGCCTTTCGTTCGATCGCGAGTCGATCACGTCCGATACGACCTTGCTCGACATTGTGCAAAGCCTGCCGCCGATGGAGCCGCCTCCACAGCGGCAACAGCCGCAGTCGCCACCAGTTCTCAATGGACGGGCCACGCGCTCGCTTGGCAGCGTCCTGTTGGAGGGCCATCTGGTACCACCCGAGCGCCTGGAGGTAGCGCAGAACGTTCAACGCATGCTCCGCGGGGTCGATCTCAATTATCAGTTGGGGGAGATTTTGCTCATGTTCAAGCTGCTGACCCCCGATCAGCTGCTAGCGGCTAGCCTGGTGAGCTATGGTCTGCTCAATACGGCACAGATCCGCTCGCTGGGCCGCATCCGCCAGGAGCTGCATTCGATGGGTCTGGAATACGATCTGGAGAATTTGCTCATCCTTTTCCGCATCCTGACTCCCGAGCAGCTGCGCGAGGTGCGCGCCAGCTGGTCGTCATGAGCGCTTCCTGCTCCTGACCGGCGCTCTCCAGCAGGCGTGAGATTGATCAGCAACGACACAGACAACGCAAGAGGCCTGGCCCGCCAGCGCGGGCCTTCCTTATTTATCTTCACGCGCCGGGCCTGGTCCAACCACAACCAGACCCTCCTTGCCCTGGCTACGCTCTCTCCTGACCGTAGTGGGGCAAGGAGAGCAGGGTCGGTCGCTCGCCTTGCTACCTCCCGGCACGGAGATTGGCTATAATGTCTGGTGCTAAGAGAGCGCATTTCCATCCTTAGCAGGAGCCATTCTCATGCCACAACAACAGCAACAACAGCAACAGTTTGCCGACTACGATCTCCTCGCAGTGTTTAGCGATGAGGAGAAAGCCAGCACGGCTGAGGGGAAGCTGCGCCGGGAGGGTTTCAAGGATGAGGAGATTTATCGCCTGAGCGCCGGGGCAGTCAAAGGCGGAGAGTTCCGCGATCATGGTCCACGCCAGGATCGCAGCGCTTTCTTCTTGCAGACGACGCGCAGCGGTCCCGCGCCGGCACTGCTGCTGGTACTGGCACTGGTGGCGGGCCTGGTCATGGGCCTGCTGGGCTTTGCACTGGGCTTCGCCTTTCCCGCCTCTGAACACGGGCTGATTACGGTGATCGGGGTGGCAGTGGGCCTGGTCTGCGGCGTAGTGCTGGCCTTTGTCCGCGGGAGCCGGGTGCGCGGCGCGATCGGGCAGGACCTGTCACGCCTCCCCCAAACCACCGCTCCCACGCGCGAGGCACGGACAGTGATCGCTTTGCGCTTGCTCGATCCCGAGAATATCAGCCGTAAAACCCGGGCACGGGCGATCTTGCTCAATAACGGAGGCCGCATCGATCGTAGGGTGGGCCGCCGGGAGTGAGGAGCGGCGAGCCGGGCGCAATGGAGCGCTCTGCTCCCGCTTTTTTTCGCTCGCTAGCAGTGACGCAGCGCTCGCTGTAGTCTGCCCATTGAAGAACCTCATAGCAATAATGAGGCAGGTGAGGGTCTTACCACTCTGCTGGGCAAACACTGGTAATATCTTGGTTTCTCGATTAGAATTAGAATAGATTTACAGCAAAGTATTGGCAAGCGCCGGCGGCCCTGAGCAGAAGCCCAGGGATGCCCAGGCGGGAGAAAGAGCGTATGAAGGGGAACACTGTGCCACCAGCGAGACTGCAGGTTGATCTGGAGAAGCTCGCGCGCCTGCGCGACGCGCTCTTTCCACCGTATAAGGTCATTCTCTTCAACGACGATGAGAATACCATGGATTATGTGGTTGCTGCCCTACTGCATGCCGTCAATAGCCTGACGCTGCCAGAGGCAGAGCGCATCATGCTGACAGCCCACGTGACTGGGAGCGCCGTGGTTGTGGTCTGTCCCAAGGAGCTGGCCGAGTACTATCAGGAGCGCCTGCTCAGCTACGGCCTGACAGCTACGATCGAGCCGGATTAGCCACCGGCTGGGTCCCTTGGGCTAGCCGCCTACTCCGCGGGAAGCTTCCTGGTCCAACCCGCTGGCCCACTCGTTGCTGACCGGGTTGGCCGGACCGGTGGTTCTGGCTGCAGAGTGATCGCGCTGGTCGCCCAAAGAGAGTAAGGACTGGCAGCAGGCTTGCTAAATAGCGCTCACTACCATTGACGCTGCCAGTCTCTTCCACTTAGAATCTGTAGAAGGGCCTGCAGGGATGCAGCAAGTAGGCTCTTTCAGGCGTATGCAGAGGCGCAACGCGCAGAGCCTGCAAGAGATCCGAACGAAGATGATGCTGTTTTGTCAGATTCGAGATCGAGAAGAGGGGAGACACTATGGTTCACCTATGGCGCTCAAGAACGAAGGAGGAGGCCGAGACCACCAAGGCGCCCGGGGTCGGAGCCACCGGCGATATCGCGGTGATTGTCGAGGGGAAGAAACTGGATACGGAACTGGTCAGGTTGGCTTGCCTGATGGCCAAGCGCGCCAAACGCAAGGTTCACCTGGTCCACATCATCGAAGTTCCTCGTACCCTCCCCCTCAAGGCTGTCCTCACAGAGAAGTCGAATGCCGCTAATAAGCTGCTCTCCGAGGCCATTGCCATTGCTGAAGAGGCCGGCTGCGATGCTGTCGCCGAGATTGTCCAGGCCCGCGATGCCGGCCCGGCGATTGTGGATGAGGCCCGCGATCATGGCTGCGCTCTGATTATGCTAGGGTTGGTGCGTAGCCACCGCTCCCAGAATCATCTGGGCAAGACGATCCCGTATGTGTTGCTCAATGCCCCCTGCCGGGTCTGGGTGATCCAGGACCCCAATGGCACGGCTGCCGCCGGTACACCCAGTACACCCGCGACCGCCGCCACGAGCAATAGCAGCAGCGATGCTAGCGCCTCAAAAGCATGATGATAGATTGGTATTCATGCCACATACACATACTACTCTAGCCGCCTATGACTGCTTCAGGATACGCTGAATACGGGTGAGGCGCACCCCACACGCTAGCTAGACGTCTACGCCAGACTGCTACCAACATAGCCAGACGCTAGACGCCAGAGACCAGGCTCAGTCTGGCCAGACCGTGAGAGGCTCTCGCCCCGGCGCGTGAGACCTGCGCCGCCACCGGGGACTTTGCTTCTCTCGCATTGCGTCGCAGCGCCTGGCCTTGCAGGTGCCTTCTGTTTTTCACGCATGGCGAACGCTCGCGATGGGTGAGGGCTGGCTTTTTCTCTTCTCTTTCGCTCGCTTGCTTTGATGGGTCAGCCTTTTTCTGATCGCTGCCAGCATGCTGATATGCTATAATTAAAGTGAGCGGAATTCTTCTTTTTGTTGACTCAACCGGCTATCACCAGCTCAATCCTGGGAGGAGTCTCGCCATGACGACTAACCCACAGAATGCAGGGCCTCCGCCACGCTCCCATAAGGATTACTATACCGCCCTTCATCAGGCTGCGCTGACCTTCTCGTCCAGCCTTGAGCTGGACGAGGTGCTCCACAGTGTGGCTAAAAGCATCGCCGAGGCGATGCAGGTGAAAGCCTGTGTGCTACGTCTGTTCAACAAGCGCACCGGTCAGCTTGAGATCAGTGCCTCCTATGGGCTGAGCAGCAACTACCTCGGCAAGGGCCCGGTAGATGTCTCTCATAGCCCTATTGATCATGAAGTGATCCAGAGCGGCAAGCCGGTCTTTATTCCCGATGTGCGCGTCGACTCCCGTTTTCAGTATCAGGAGGCCGCGCGGCGCGAGGGCCTGGTCTCGCTGCTCTGTGTTCCACTGGAGGTGCGTGGCGAGGTCATCGGCGTCTTGCGTGTCTATACTGCCGAGCCGGCGACCTTCCACGAGGATGATGTGCAGTTCCTGACTGTTCTCGCCAGTCTGGCCGCGCTCGCCATTGAGAACGCCAGACTGTACGAGAATCTGAAGAGTTCGTATGATGGCGTGATGGATGCTCTTTGGGGGAGCAGCCTCAGTCGTCAGCCATAAGCTGGCGCCGTGGTCGCCCCCTGTCCTCGACCTTGCCTTGCGCCTGCCTGTTTTTTGCTCCTTGCTTCCCTCTGCCTGATCCGGTTTCCGTTGTGTCGATTTGCCCACTTCAGCGGATACGTGTGTTGGTGAGATAGGGCGAGGTGAAGGTCGTGCGTTCTCCTGGCCGTTTGCCAGGTACAGGGAAGAGCCGCGCCGCCAGTGGCTTGCGCAGGCGTGTGGCCAGGGTAGCGACGTCGAGGAGGAGGCCGGCAATGGTCTGCTCTGAGCTGTCGCCCGGCAGAGGAATGGTGTCCAGTCCTGTGCCGCAGACAGCGGAGTAGAGTAGCAATTGATGAATGTGCAGGCGCCCCTCCTCCCAGCGTCGCCCTAAAAGGGCGTCCTCCAGTACAGGCAGCATGAGGCCACAGTAGCCACAGGTGGGCAAGGCAGTGCTTTGGAGACCACGGGTAATCGCGGCGGCGACGGTCAGAGTACCCGGATCACCGATGAGGCCGTAGCCACAGGCTTCGAGCGCGGGTACAATGCTCTCTTCGCCAAGAGGGGCAGGCGAGAGGTCAAGGCCATTGTAGTGGAGCTGGTGCTCGTCGCTGAGCACGCGCGCCAGGCCGGCCAGCGGTCCCAGTTGCTCTTCAAGTGTGCGACGAACAATGGCACTGATCGTTTCCGGGGCCAGGGGGTGGTGCGCTTCTGCTGCCGCGGCGCCAAGGGCCTGGCCAAGGAGAGGTGCGCCCTGAAGACCCAGGCCGAGGCTGGCTGGACCGCGATGGTAGGCGGCGGGGAAGAAGGGACAACCCGGTTCGACACAGGCCAGCGCGGCGAAGCGGAAGTTGCCATCGCCTTCGGGAGTCTCCCGGGCTAGACGGAGTATGAGGCGGGCTACGGCTGGAGCTGCGTCGTGACGCAGACCTTGCTCGCTACTGGCCAGCAGGACGCTGGCGCTGAAGGCCGGGCCAGCGCTGAGGAGGTCGACAAGCAGGGCCAGGCGCTCAAGCGGAAAGCCCGGCTCGACGGCAAGAGCGGGACCGAGCGAGCAAAAGACGATTTCTGACTCTGTGAGCATCTCTTGTAGCTCACGCCCGTAACGCTCGACGTCTTTGGCCGGCCAGGCGGCCAGGTCGCTGAGCAGCGGACGGGTGGCGAGGCGCTGCGTCTGCACCTCATAGCCCGCCTCGTGCAGACGAGCCGCGATGGCTCGCAGCTGCTGGGCCAGACGCCGCACAATGGCAGGCGTCAGCGGATGTGGCTCGGCTACGCCCAGGGTGATGGTGCGAATGGGGACCATTGTTGCTGACTCCTTTCCTCCCTCGTTGCTATCCGTATACAATATCTCAGGATACGCTATTTGGAGGCGGGCCGCCAGCAGACCAGCCCACGCCAGCGATGTCGCGCTCGCTGCCTTCGATGACAAGCTTGCAGGGAGAGAGGTGACAGCCAGGTGCTATGTCTATGACGTTAGAGACCGCCCAGCAGGCTGGCACCTGCTTTTTGTGCTCGCTTGCTGCCTTGACTCGCCCCTGCGCTGTTCCCCGCCTTGAAGGCTTTCTCCTTGCCGCCTGGGAACAACCGGCCAGCTCCGGTGAGCGCCTGCCCTGCCTGCTGTTGAAATGTACCGAGGGACTGGTCTCTCTCCAGTTGACCCGCGACTATCGGCGCCTGGTGCAGGAGCTGCGGGCCCGTGGGCGCCGGGCGCGCGGGCTACGGCTGCGGGCCTATCACCTGCCCACTCCGGCCCAGCCTACTGAGCAGCATGGGCGCCCCGTGCTTTCCTATCGTGCTGACCCCTGGACGCTGGTCGTGATCGAGCCGGATACGCTGCTCAATATTACGGACCTGCTTTACGCCGAATATTGTCCGCGTCAGTATCTGCTTCAGCGCCTGCTTCCCAGCGAGGCAACGCTGGAAACGTTGCGCGGCACGCTCGTCCATGCCTGCTTTAAGGAGCTGCTGAAGGCCCATGATCGCGGCTCGCTGACAGAGGAAAGCGGCCAGGCTCTGACGCTACTGCATCAGCAACTGCGTCGGGTCCTGGAACACAGTCGCCTTGAGCTGGCGCTCTTGAACCTTGCGCCAGAGCAGTTGGAAGCAGAGGTAGCTCCCCATTTGGAGAGCCTGGCGAACTGGTTCGAGCAGCAGCGCAGCACGCTATGGGATGTGCCTTTGCCGGCTGAGGGTCCAGCGGGTCCTGTGAGCAACCCGGGGGAGCACGGCGATCATCTGGTGCGCGCAGAAACGTTTCTGCTGGCGCCAGAGATCGGTCTGAAGGGGCGCTTAGATGTGCTTTGGCAGCAGGGAGGGCGACGGCGGTTGCTGGAGTTGAAGACGGGCGGCGCCTCGGGACCGCTGCCACGACGCAATCATCGCTGGCAGGTGCACGGCTATCACGCGCTCTTGACTGTCCGCCGCCAGGCTCGCACGCAGAAGGCCCTGGCGACCCTGCTCTATAGCGGCACACCCGGCGAGGCCCAGGCTTTTGGGATTCCTTTCTCGATCCGCGAGTTGCAGCAGGTGAATGAGCAGCGCAATCTGCTGGCGATCAGCCACGTCACTGGCGAGCCTTGCGCTCCGCCGGGGCCAGGGCGCTGCTCGAAATGTGCGCTGCGGGAGGAGTGCCGCCTCGTCTCCTGGCTGCTGGATTGGGAGCCGCCGGCGCTGGCTGCAACTTCGGACGCCACGCCTGCCTCCAACGCGCCCGCGCTGCCACCGCGAGCCGCCGGGCTTACGGAGAGTGACCGCGCTTTCTTCGCCCGCTACTACCGCCTGCTTCAGGCCGAGGGCCGGGCCAGCGAGCAGGAGCAGGCCCTGCTCTGGCAGGCACCGGTCGCTGAGCACGTGGCCCGCGGGATGGCG
This sequence comes from Thermogemmatispora onikobensis, assembly GCF_001748285.1. NCBI lineage: Bacteria > Bacillati > Chloroflexota > Ktedonobacteria > Thermogemmatisporales > Thermogemmatisporaceae > Thermogemmatispora > Thermogemmatispora onikobensis. The sequence continues at coordinate 33,206 of NZ_BDGT01000020.1, forward strand.
ATCGCTGGACTGACCCCGCTGGAGCCACCTCAGCTCACAGAGCAAGGCGAGTGGGTGCAGCGCTTCCGCTGTGAGAATCGGTCGGAGCTGCGCAGCGGCGATGAGATCCTGCTCTGCGATGGCCACCCCCTGGATGGTGAGGTGGTCACGGGTACCGTTCTGGAGATCGGCGCCCGCGAGGTAACGGTCTGGACCCCCGAGCTGATCGCCCATCCTACCTTGATCGAGCGCCACGCCACAGATGTGGTTCATCTGCGCACGCTGCAGAATCTCTGGCGCTGGTTAGATGTGGAGCCGCGTCTGCGCGAGCTGGTCTATGGCCTGCGCCGTCCGCGCTTCAGCGATGAGCCGGTGACGTCGCGGGCAGACTTCAATCGCGAGCAGAATCTGGCAGTAGAGCGCGCACTTCAGATGCAGGATTATCTGCTAATCCACGGTCCTCCTGGCACGGGAAAGACCGCGGTCATTGCCGAGATTGTTAAACGGCTTTGTCAGCGCGGCGAACGGGTTCTGCTGGCAGCCTTTACGAACCAGGCGGTGGATAACATGCTGCTGCGTCTGGAGGCCGAGGGCTTCCATGATTACCTGCGCCTGGGACATGAGCGCAGCGTGGCCGAGGGCGTTCAAGACCATCTCTTGAAGCACCTGGCCCCGCTTTCGCCGGAGCCAGGAGAGGCAGCCACCGAGGAAGGGCGGGCCGACCTGGCCACCGCCAGACTGCGGGCCGCCCTGCGCATGCTGCCCGTGGTGGCCTCGACGACAGCCACCTGGTCATCTGAGCGCTATGCGCCCGCAGAGGCTCAGGGGAATGAGGCTGACTCGCTGCTGCGCTTCGATGTGGCCCTGATCGATGAGGCCGGCCAGTTGACGGTTCCTGCGCTGCTCGGAGCTTTGCGCTTTGCGCGACGCTTTATCCTGGTGGGCGACGAGAAGCAGTTGCCGCCGCTGGTGCTGAGCCGTGAGGCGGCGGAGGGCGGCCTGCGCGAGTCGCTGTTTAGCCTGCTGAAGCGCCGCGATGAGGAGTATCTGGCCAGGCACCCGGGAGCAGAGAGCGCCTGCGTGGCCCTGACAACCCAGTACCGCATGCATGAGCAGATCGCGGCCTTCCCTTCGCGCTATTTCTATGGGGGAGAGCTGCGCGCCCATCCGTCGGTGGCACGGCGTCAGCTCAGCTTAGGCGGGCCAGCGGCGCCACGTCTGGGCGAGCGGGCGGCCATCCTGCGTGCCTTGCGTCCCAGCCAGCCAGTAGTTTTTCTCGATGTGACCACTCCCGAGAGCGAGGCTCGCGTTAGCCAGGCTGAGGCTCGTCTGGTGCGCGAACTGGTCACGGCGCTGCTGGCGCGCGGAGTCGGTCCATCGCAGATCGGGATCATCGCGCCTTATCGCGCTCAGGTGGCGAACCTGCGCCGCCATCTGGTCTGGAAACAGTACGGCGCTCCCCATCCGGCTTTGACGATCGATACGGTCGATCGCTTTCAGGGTGGCGAGCGCGCAGCGATCATTATCTCGTTCGCCACCACGCAGCCGCCGCCGCCGGACAGCCTGCTCTATGAGTTTCTGACCGATGCCCACCGCCTCAATGTGGCCCTGACCCGCGCCCAGCGCAAACTGATTCTCGTGGGGCATGCTGCCGCACTGGAGGGGCTGCCGCTCCTGAGCGATCTACTGAGCTACTGCCGCGAGCTGGGGGCCTTTATCTCAACGGAAGAGGAGTAAGCCAGACAATGGAGGAGCAGAAGCGCATTTTAGTGGTTGGTAGTCTGAACATGGATCAGGTGGTGCAGGTGCCGCGCCTGCCGGTGCTCGGCGAGACGCTGCTGGGTGCCGGCTCGTTGAAGCTGGTGCCCGGGGGAAAAGGCGCCAATCAGGCGGTGGCAATGGCTCGTTTAGGGGGGACCGTGATGATGGCCGGTCGAGTGGGCCGCGATCCTTTTGGACAGCAGCTACTGGCAGCCCTGCAGGCGGCAGGCGTCTCTACGGAGCTGGTGGCCAGCGATGAGGAGGAGGCCAGTGGCACGGCCTTTATTTTCCTCGTAGAGCAAGACAATGCCATCATCGTGGCGGCAGGTGCCAATGGCCGCCTCGGGTATGACACTGGGCACATGGCCCGCATCGAAGAGGCTCTGTCACACGCCTCGGCCCTGGTCCTGCAGCTTGAGATTCCTCTGGCAACGGTTGAGCACCTGATCAAGGCAGCCCGGGCTGCGGCTGTCCCGGTCGTGCTGAACGCCGCTCCAGCCCAGCCTTTGAGTCCCGAGCTGCTGCGCCAGATCGAGCTGCTGATTGTGAACGAGCACGAGGCTCAGGCCCTGGTCACAGCCCTGGAGACAGCTCCCGGTTCCAGCGAGACCGTAGCTGAGCCAGGGGAGCCGGAGGCAAAGGATGGCCTGGCCCAGGCGCGCGCGCTGGCTCTGCGACTGCATGAGCAGGGAGTAGCAACGGTGGTGGTCACCCTGGGGGCGGCGGGGGCGCTGCTGGTCACCAGGGAGACCCAGGCAGGCAATGGCCTGCTCTCCCTCTATGAGCCGGCTCCCCGCGTCCAGGTGACCGATACGACGGCTGCCGGCGATTGCTTCGTGGGTGCATTGACGGTCGCGCTGCTGGAGGGCCAGGCCCCCGCTCAGGCTTTGCGCTTTGCGATCTACGCCAGTGCCCTGAAGGTGACGCGCTTCGGCGCTCAGTCTGGCCTGCCGAGCCGGAGCGAGGTGCTGGCTTTCCTGACCGGAGGCGAGCCTCCAGCTTAGTCTCCCGGCTGGCGGAGGACAGACAATGTCTCTACCGGCTTCTTTTGACAAGGCCTCGGCCTTGCGCTATATTTATGTGGAGTAATCCCTACTATGGTACTTGGAATATTGAGCTATCAGCAGGGAAGGAGCAGCAGACTATGCCCCAGATCAATGAGGCCGAGGTAATCGAGGCCCTGCGGGAATGTTACGATCCAGAGATTCCCGTCAATATCTACGACCTCGGCCTGGTCTATGGGATCGATATCAATCAGGAAACAGGCCACGTGCATATTAAGATGACGCTGACATCAATGGGGTGCCCATTGGTGGGCGACGTGATGTCTGAGGTCGAGATGCGCGTCAGCCAGGTCGAGCATGTCAAGTCATGCGATGTGGAGATGACCTTTGATCCTCCCTGGACGCCTGACCGCATGAGCGAAGATGCAAAGTGGGAGCTGGGTTTGATCTAGCGAGTGTGGTGTCGCTTCCAGCGGCTGCGAATCTGGCCTTGGCCTTGCCACCACGCCCGCTGGCCGCAGAGGACAGACACCTCGCTCCCTCCTCCCCCACCATAGGGCTTGCCCTGACACGTGACCATCCCCCGGCAGCGCGGCGCTCCATCGCCTCTGTCCGCTTGCTGTCGCGACATTGGCTCGCTGCCTGCCGGCTGCGGTCTGTCACGTGTTATTTTTTTCTCTTTTTACCCTTCCCTTCGACAAAGCAGTGTGTTATACTGAGTGTCGTCAATCAATACATTTATCTTCATAATATGAAAGGATGAGGAGCACCTTCTTCCGCCCTGGAAGGGAGCCCTCAAACGTCTTCTCTTCTTCCACTCTCTGTGCTGCATCGCCAGCCCTGGCCTGGAAGGAGGGCACTTACTTGCAGCGAAAGAATCGTGAGAGGAAATACATGGGCAGCATCAGCTTCGTGCGAGCAGAGAAACTGGAGTCTCGGGAGCCGGGGCACGGGTGCAAGGGAGCGATCTAGGTAAGGATAGAGCAAGAAAATTGAGAGAGCAGGAGGTTTGAGAAGACTCATGGTCAGGCACTGTGAGTTTTGCTACGCAGCGGTGCCCGCGGATTACACCACGTGCCCTGTCTGCGGAGGGGCGCTAAGGGCGAGCCGGGGCGAGCCAGGCCCTCCGGCCCCACCTGGTGGACAGTCAGCGACGCCGATGTCGGCGGCGCCGCGGCGCCTATCCCATTTTCACCGCAGCGAGTTCTCGAAGAAGAGCAGCTTTTCGCTGTCGCGCACGCTGCGGCTCGGCTTCGTCTTGATGCTTTTCCTGTTTCTGACAGGGTTGGGCCTGCTCATCTACGGCGGCATCTACCATCCAGCCCAACTGCGAGCGGGGGCCACGGCTACAGTCAGCGCTGCTTTGACGGCCCTCACGCAGAGTACTGCCCAGGCGCATGCCCACGCCACAGCAACAGCCATTACCCAGGCTCATGCTACGGCCACCGCTGCCGCCCAGGCGACCGTCGTTGCTGCTGCTACGGTCACCGCCCAGCAGGCCACCTACACAGCGGCCACGCAAGGAGCACCAACCCTGGTCGATCCTTTGACCGGGCAGAACGGCAATCTGTGGACCCTGGATAGCAACCTGCGCGAGGGCTGCCTCTTCTCCGGCTCTAGCTTGCATTCGATCGTCTCCAGCGACCATGTCTTCGTCCCTTGCCTGGCATTGGCTACGAGCTTTGCCAACTTCACGCTGCAGGTTCACATGCGCCTGGCGCGAGGCGATGGCGGCGGCCTGGTCTTCCGCGCGAACGCGGGTAGCGGCACCGGCTATCTCTTCTTCGTTGGCAGCGATGGGAACTATAGCCTCATGCTCTCCGATGGGACCCAGGCGAACGCTCTGGTGGGTGGCCCAACGCCAGCTATCCATACGGCGCCTGGCCAGGATAACTTGCTGACGGTGATCGCCCGCGGCTCATCAATCCTTCTCTATGTTAATAAGCAATACGTGGGCAGCGCCCAGGATACGAGCTTTAGCACGGGACAGATCGGGGTCTTCGCCATTGATCTTGGCCATGTGACCGATGCTGCTTTTTCCCAGCTCCAGGTCTGGTCGCGCTAACCATCCATGCCCGTTTCTCCTCCTGCTCTCTGTCTGCATACCTTGCCGTCAGAACCAAAGCCAGAGATAACCAGGGGCAGGAGCGGTTTTCGCCCATGCTACCGCGCCCGGCTCGCTTCTCACAAGCTATGTTGAGATCACTTGGCATAGATTGAAAAGCATGTTATGCTGATGATGCATTCGGGAGTCACTACGCTCAGCCCTTGAGGAGGATCTTCTTACCTATGCAATGCCAGATCTGCAAGGCCGAGCTGCCCGCGGGGGCACGGGTCTGCCCAGCCTGTGGCGCTCCTACTCCTTACAATGTGCTGGAGCCAGAGAAGGAGCAGACCTCGTCTTCTACGTTCGGCAGCCCAGATGATACGCTGATTAAGCACCGCTCCGAGAGGAGCGAAGAGTCGACTGGCGTCGAGGATAGCGAGCGCACCTTGCGCGCTCCCTACAGCGAGCCTACGGTACGAGCGCCTTCGCGCTGGCAGCAACCGCCGCCAGTGCCGGCCAGTGCCGAAGGGGAAGCGTCTGCCCAGCCGGGCGCGGCTCAAGCTTCGGCTTCGGGAGATGCGCATCCTCACGCCGATGCGGCAGCGGGTGCGACGCCAACGGCATCGCCAGCCAGCGGGCCAGCTGCGGCCCCTGCCCCCCCCTCTCAGCCCAGCAGTGTAGCGCCGGTCCCGCCGCCACGGGATGTGGCTACCAGCTATGGGTGGGTGCCGCCATCTGCCAGCTCTGGCAGTCCCTCCTATCCTGGCCTGAGCGGCACTGTTCCGCCCTCGCCCGCTCAATTCCAGACAGCGGGGGCCGCGCCGCCCCCAACCGCTGGTTCCCCGCCTCAGCCGGCCAGCCAGGTTAGCCAGAGTGGTATCTTAACGCCTCCTGGACCTGGCTATCCGCCCGCAGCAGCTCCGCAGCCAGGGCCTCTCAGTCCTTCTGGCGTCTCCTATCCTGGCTATCCACCTTCATTCTTCCCGCCCGGCCCAGCGAGTGCAGCAGGTCCTAACAGAGAGGCGGGCGCCGCCCTCCCTCAACAGAGTCAGCCTGGCTGGCCGTGGTATTCACAGCAACCAGCCCCTGGAGCACCCGCACCAGGAACAGGCCCGGGCTTTCCCCCCGCTCCCTCTGCGCCAGGACAGGCCAGAGGAGGCCGGTCTACGTTGCTACTCATTCTGGCCATCTTGCTGATTTGTGTCATGATCCTGCTTGGGAGTACCGTCTACCTCGGCGTCATCCGCCCAGGCCAGGAGCATGCCGCCGCCACGGCCACGGCTCAGAGTGCCACAGCCCTCGCTCGCAGCCACCAGACGGCGACAGCCGTTGCTCAGGCGAATGCCACGGCCACGGTGACTGCTCTGCAGGACAATCCCCAGGCGTTCTATAGCTATGTCACCTCGCAGACTCCCCAGGTGAATGACTCGCTGGCCAGCCAGAGCGCCAGCAACTGGGATGATACACGCAATAACGATGGCAGCGGCTGCCAGTTCAACAATGGCGCTCTGCATATCCTGACTACTACCAGCACCCCGGCCTGGGCCTGCGCTGCCAACGCCTCGACGTACCACAATCTGGCCTTCCAGGTTGATATGACGATGGTCAAGGGCGATAAGAGCGGCCTTCAAACTATGGCGGGCCTGGTCTTCCGCCTTAATGAGAACGCGAGCAGCTTCTATAGCTTCACCATCAGCCCCAGCGGTGCCTACCTGTTGAGTAAAGTCAATAACGGGAATGTCACCTATCTCTCTGAGGGCGTCAGCTCCGCCATTAACGCCAATCTCGGCGAGAGTAATACCCTGACCGTCATCGCCCAGGAGAATACGCTCATGCTGTTCGTGAACCAGCACTACCTTTCTACGGCTCACGACAGCACCTTGACGAGCGGAATGGTCGGTCTGATTGCGCTGAACGCCGGCAAGATCTCCGCCGACGCTGCCTTCCAGAATGCGAAAATCTGGCGGCTGTAGGCAGGCTTTCGAACGGGAGGAAGGAGATCAGCGGTGGTAATGTGACGAGAGGCGAGCCGCTGGCCCAAGTGTAGTGTAGAAATACCGCTCACCACGGGGATGGGGCAGGCCCTGCCCTCCCCGAGACTGCCAGCACTCGCGCCCTTCTCTCCCGCTGGAGGGTCTTCTGCACGCTTCGCCAGGTCCAGGCAGAGCTGGTCTTGTATACAGTGTTCATGCTATAGTAGCAGAGAGGAGCAGAAGGAGAGAAGCCTCTTGCCAAGCGAGGGAGTGCCATCTATGCCAGGAAAGCAGCACTCAAGCCGCCCACAGGTGAGCACTGGCGGCCCCGAACCGGAGCTACCACCACCTCACACGTGGACGTCAAGAGCAGAGGGGAGCAGCGAGATTTCCGCCGAAAGGCCAACAGAAGGAGGAGGGTCACAAGAGCAGGCTGAGACAGGGACGCTCGTGCAGACGCCTGCTGCTGAGCCTGCCCCTTTCCGGCTGCGCTCTGCCGGACTCTCGCGCGGTCAGTGGTGGCTCTATGGGTCGCTGGCCGCTCTGCTGCTGCTGACAAGCACGGCTCTGCTCGTGATGCTGACCACGGGCCAGGCCACGGCCATACTTCAGGCCCAGGCCACTGCCCGCGCCCAGGCCACGCGCCAGGTTCTGGCCAGCGCCAGCGCTCAGGCTGCAGGCACCGCGCAGGCCCTGGCAACCCAACAGGCGGCGATCTACGCCACCGCCACAGCCCAGAGCCTGGCAACAGCTCAGAATAGCCAGCTCACAGCGACCGCTACCGCCTACGACGAGCGCCTGAGCCAGATTACGCAGGGCCAGCCGGCCTTCAGCGACGATCTGAGCAGCCTCGATGAGAGCCACGGCTGGGACCAGGGCTTCAGCGACGCCGGCACCGGCTGCTTCTTCAACAACGGCGCCTATGAGGCGCGAGCCGGTCACCCCGGACTGCTACAACCATGCCTCGCTCACAATACAAACTTCAGCCAGTTTGTCTACGAGGTCCAGCTGACAATTACCCACGGCCAGGAGGCCGGGCTGCTCTTCCGCGCCAGCAGCGATGGCCAGAGCTACTATCTTTTCCGCGTGAGCATCAACGGCTCGTTCGCTCTTGATCTCTACCAGGGTCAGAGGGGCCAAACCCTGCTGACCGGCTTTAGCCCGGCGATCAGCAGCGGCCTGACGCAGACGAACATTCTGGGCGTGCTGGTCAGTCAGGAGAGCATCGTGCTCTATGTCAACGAGCAGGCCGTGGGCAGCGTGCAGGACCACACTCTCTCAACGGGGGCGATCGGCGTCGTCGCCATCGATGATCAGCTGCCCTGTGTGGCTCAGTTCAGCAATGCCCAGGTCTGGGCCCTTCACTAGTGAGCCGTCTGCGCCGTGGTCTGGAATCAGACAGGCTGCAGCCACCAGTCCGGAGCGCTTTGTGCATAAAGGCATGCCGCTGGGGGCCCCTGGCTTCATCCAGGGGAGAAAGATGGCATCCTGCTCACCCTCACCCTGGGGTTGACTCAGCCGACTCTCCTATGGTATCCTGCTTTTCAGGCTGAAGGCACTGGCTTGTTTGTGACCAGCAACAGCTGTGCCTCATCGTGCAGAGGGGCGGCGGAGCAAACGGGTCAATTGCGCTCTCCTGTCCTACGGGGCGGTGGGCTGCTGTCAACCAGCCCTGAAGCCCGGGCCAACACAGCTGCGGGCAAGCCCCTGGCTTGAGTCAGGGGTCGTTGACTGAGTAAAGGCGAAGAACAGGACAAGTACTTCATGCCTGCGAGCGCTAGAGAGCTGCGGGTTGGTGCAACGCAGTGCCGGGGATGAGGGAATCCACCTGGGAGCCCACGCGATGAGCGTTTGCGGTGGCCTCCGTTAACAGGCCAAATGAGGGATGGCTCTGCACAGCCAGTTTCTAGAGTCTCTTGCTCTCTGGCTAGCCGGCAACAGAGCATCTAAACAAAGGTGGCACCACGATCGACGCAGCAATCAGCGTTGTCGTCCTTGCACAGTGGACGATAACGCTTTTTTTATTGCTGCAGGACCGTTATAGGCGGTCAGTTGTCAGGCTCGCGGCCCCCTGGCCGGTTCGGGCTGCACCTGACGTCTTGCAGCCAGGGCGGATCATAGTGATCTGACCATCCCGGCCAGCGAGCTGGCGCGCGCGACCTGCTACAGACCAAGGCCCAAGACCCATGTTTGAGGACGAAAAGAGCAGAAGGAGGGATGTTTTTCGTGCTGGATCTTGGCTTCATTCGCAATCATCCAGAGCTTGTCAAAGAGGCTGTACGCCTCAAGCAGAGCGATTTTGATGTCGACCAGTTTCTGGCCCTTGACCGCCAGGTCCTCGAACTGCAGCATCAGGTCGAGATGCTGCGGGCAGAGCAGAACCAGCTTTCGAAGCGCATCGGACAGGCCGGCAAAGACAAGGAGCTGCGCGAGTCCCTCATCGTCCAGGGCAAACAGCTGGCGGCACGCCTCAAGGAACTGGAGCCGCAGCTGGAGGCTCTCAGCGAGCAGCGCCAGCAGCTCCTCTACCTGGTGCCGCAGATTCCTGATCCCTCGGCTCCAGTCGGCACGAGCGAAGAGGACAACGTCCCAGTGCGCTATTGGGGAGAGAAGCCACAGTTCGACTTCCCGCTGCTGGACCACTATACGCTGATGCAGAAGCTGGACCTGGTCGACATGGAGCGCGCGGCAAAAATCGCCGGCTCGCGCAGCTATGTGCTCAAAGGCGATGCCGCTCGTCTTGAGCTGGCCCTCTTGCACTTCGCTTTCGATCGCATCGCCGCCAAGGGCTTTACGCCCCTGATCGTGCCGGCGATGGCGCGCGAGTTCTGTTTCATCGGCAACGGCCAGTTTCCGCGTGGACGGGACCAGGTCTATGCCCTGGAAGGCGAGGACACTTTCCTTGTGGGAACCGCCGAGGTCTCGATTACGGGCATGTTCAAGGACGAGATTCTTAGCTACGAGGAGCTGCCCCTGACCTTTGTCGGCTTCTGCCCCTGCTTCCGCAAAGAGGCCGGCACCTATGGCAAGGACACGCGCGGCGTCTTCCGCGTCCATCAGTTCAACAAGGTCGAGCAGTATGTGATCTGCGAAGCCTCACACGAGGAGTCGGTGCGCTGGCACGAGCAGCTGATCCACAACGCCGAGGAGCTGGTTCAGGCCCTGGAGATCCCCTATCGCGTGGTCAATGTCTGCACCGGTGACATGGGCGATGGCAAGGTCGGCATGTACGATCTGGAATGCTGGGTTCCCAGCGAGGGCCGCTATCGCGAGACGCACTCTTGCTCGTACTTCCACGACTGGCAGGCGCGGCGCGTCAATATTCGCTACCGCGATCGCGACGGCAAGGTGAAGTTCGTGCACACGCTCAATAACACGGCCATTGCATCGCCGCGCATCCTGATCCCGCTGCTGGAAAACCATCAGCAGCCCGATGGCTCGGTACGCATTCCCGAGGCCCTGCGCCCCTATCTGGGCGGCCAGGAGGTGCTGCGGGCACGCCACTGATTGCCGCCTCCTGGCCTCCTTCCGTTGGGCTGCCGACCAGCGAGCGCCGGGGCGGCTCCGCCTTGGCGCCAGCTCAGCAGGTAGAGGAGGCAAGGGGGATGATTTCCCCACGCGGGCTACCGCTGGCGTCTTCAATGTAGAGACGGCCAATCGTGCAGACTGGCTGACTGCGCCGATCGGTAGCGCTGCCAGGATTGAAGAGCAGCAGCCCGTCCCGTTGACAGAGATAGGGAACGTGGGTATGACCGAAGATCACACAGCGCGCCCGCGGGAACTCCCGACGGGCCGCCTCCAGACGCGCCACATCCTCACTGCGCCCTCGTCGCGCGCCATCCGGGCTGAGGATGTGGACCACGCCAATGCGGCAGCCGCCGATCACCAGCTCGCGCTTGAGGGGCAGCGCACGCCGCACTTCGTCACTCTCGACGTTGCCCTGCACAGCGACGACGGGCGCGATGGTCTCTAGCTCACTGACGACGGAGAGCACCGAGAGATCCCCGGCATGAATGATCAGTTCGACACCGGCAAAATGGCGCCAGAGGACCTCGGGCAAAGCTTTGAAGCGCGGAATATGGGTATCCGACAGGACGCCGATGACGTGTTCCATCGGCTCTCACCTCCGTTGCAGCAGACAGGTCCACCCCTGGCCAGACCAGACGGCAAGCCGCTGGCTGCTTTGCCCGACGGCGGGGCAGACTATGCCTTGCCTTCCTTGTCGCTCGCTCGCTCGCTCTAAGGAGAGAATAGCAGATTGACTATGCGCATTGCCATTATCTCTGATATTCATGGGAATCAGGTGGCCCTGGAGGCCGTACTGGAAGATCTGCGCCGCCAGCCAGCAATCGATCAGCTAGTCATCGCTGGCGACCTCTGCTTGAATGGCCCGCGCCCTCGTGAGGTGCTCACGATTGTCCAGCAGCTCGGCTGCCCGGTCATTAAAGGCAACGTCGATGAGGAGGTGGTCAGCACCGCCCCCGAGAAAGGGCGCAAAAAACAGAGCACCGTAGCCTGGACGCGCGAGCAGATCGGACCGGAAGGCATCGCCTACCTGCGCGACCTGCCTTTCTCGTACCGCGTGACCAATCCCAATGGCAGCGATGTCCTGGTCGTGCACGCCAACCCGCGCAATTTGGAGGACGCCATCCCTCCTCACGCCTCCGATCAGGAGCTGGAGCGCTTGCTCGACGGCCTGGATGAGCAGATTGGCGCCCTGGCCTTCGGCCACCTGCATATCGCTTACCTGCGACGCTGGCGGCGACTGTTGCTGTTAGATGCGGCCAGCTGCGGCCTGCCACGCGATGGAGATCAGCGCGCCGCCTACGGCATTCTTAGCTGGCAAGGCAACGACTGGGAGGGGGAGATCCGCCGCGTGCCCTACGATCTGGAGACCGTCGTCGCTCAGATCCGCACCAGCGGCATGCCCCATCCCGAGCGGCGCATCAACATCCTGCTGGCGGCCCACTACTGAGGTCCTCCAGCGCGCAACCGCAGTCCAGAGCGGAAGGAGTAGAATACAGAGCAACGGGGCACCGGCAGTGGTGGGGAGTCGCCACAGCCTGCGCCCCGTTGCTAAGGTGAAGCGCTGAAGCGGAGCAGCTATTTTGCTCTATAAGACATGCAATAATTGACAGAAGATACAGGTACAGGTCGCAGGATGACCAGGAGCATGCTCCAGCAGCGACGGCGGTTGCTCGTTGCGAGGCAGCTCCTGCACTGGCATCGCCTCCTCACCAAGATAGCTGGCAGCATCGCCGATATCGACCAGCTCAAGCTCGCGCACAATTTCCTTCAGTTCACTCGTAGTCGCCATGCTCAATGATCCCTCTCCTCTCGCAGGACACTCAGCCCCGGGACGCAGAGAGCCCGCACGAGTGGCGCACTCCTGCTGCAACAGAGAGCATACCTCACATTGCATCAGGAAATGCTCGATAGAATACTCCGATTCGATAAATTTCAATAATTAAGCAATAAAACCAGGCTCTGTTTGGCTTTACGCCGCTTACTGGAGGCGGCGAGGCCGTAGCCAGGGCCTTTTATTTGCTCGGCTCAGCCAGAGAGTCGGCGCCAGTTTGCCGAGCGGGAAGCCAGAGAGCTTCCACTTAATATATACGTGTCCAGGTTGACATTCATCGCCGTAAGTGCAAGCGAATAGGCCAGTTGGGTCAGGCAAGCGAGCAAGAGGCAAGCAGACAAAGAGAATGGGGGGGCGGCAGGCAGGGCGAACGCAGCGGTAGCGCGGCGAGATCACCCTCACAGGAAGCCAGAGCGGCGGAGTGGAGGCGGCGCGAGGGGAGGGCAGTGATGTAGCATCCAGGGCCGGGCCGGCGTTGGAGCTTTGCCCAGGCGAGTTGCTCACCGGCTGTCCCCATTCCGCGGGGCCGCAGACAGGGGACAGCCGGTCGTCATGAGCAACCACACACCAGGGCAGACAGGGAAGAAAAGGAGCGAGCTAGCGAACCTGATTAGAAATGAGACTGGCTGGCGGCCACCCCAGTGAAATCTGACGAGAGCGGCTTAACACCGGCAGGCTGGGTAGCATCAACCTGGTAGATCACCGAATCGCGCGTTGGCACACGCTGGTCGGGCGTCGAGCCATAGTGCGCCGGCGGCAGCAAGCCACCCATATCCACCGACTGCAGCGACTCGAAAGCGCGGAAGAGGCCATCGCGTGTCAGATCACCGTTCTCCATTGCCTTCTTCAGGATGGCGTAGGTCACGTAGGACTCGGCATAGCCAAACTCGAAGTAGCCATCGGGCTGCTGCTTCGGGAAATACTTGGCCTGGTCCTCCAACATCTGCTTCATCCCTGGCACGCTCGTATCGCCCCAGGCCGCTCCCTGCGAGACGACCCAGGCCCGGCTGATCAAGGGCTTGAGCGCCGGCACCGCCAGCAGCTGAATCGAGAAGGCCGGGCTTTGCAGAATCCACTGCGGATTGTAGCCCAGCTTGTAGGCTGTAGCGATAATGGTCGCTGTCGCCGTTGGCAGCGTTGTCATAAAGACGTACTTCGCACCAGAAGCCTTCAGCTGCGCCACCTGAGCGGTGAAATCCGTATCATTGACCGCAAAGGAGACCTGGGCGACGTCGTGCAGATGGTAAGCGCTCACGGCTTCACGATAGCCTGTCAGCCCATCCTGGCCATAGTCATCGTTCTGGTAAATGATGGCCGTGGCCGGATTCTTGACGCCCAGCTTGTTGACGATGTAGTCAAAGGCATTCTCGACCTGCAGACGGTAAGGTGTGCCAACCAGGATCAGATATTTCTCACGCGCCAGCGCCGATGAGAGGGTTGCCGCCGAGACCAGCATGTGGTCGGCAGCCGCCAGATCCTTGATGGCAAAAGTCGGCTGCGTCCCGAGGCTGTCGGCGATCATCAGCACCTGGTTGCGAATCTGGTTATACTTCTGCACCTCCAGCTGCGGGCTATACTGCGTATCCTGTTCAACGAACTGGACCTTGAAGCCGTTAATGCCGCCGTGGTCATTGACATGATAGAAGAAAGCTTTCACCCCATTGGCGATCGGGATGCCGACCGGCCCGGCCACCGGTCCCGAGTAGGGCGAGAGAATGCCTAGCGTGATCGTCTTCTTGTTGAGATCGACGCCTGGTCCCGCCTTGAGGCCACCCGAGCTACTGCCCGTGCTGCTGCCCGCGCAGCCCGCAAGGATCGGTAGACCGGCCAGGAGGATGAGTATACAGGCAAAGAAGAAACGTTTAGTAACCATAAACAATTACCCCCTTATCGAGCCAAAGGCACAAGATACTACCAAAAACCCGGCTGGTTCGCCTTTTTCGCCTTTACTGGCTTCCTGACTGCAGACCTGCCGCCCGACCAGACCCGACCAGACCCCGGCCCGTGCCCCCACAGGCCGGTTCGCTTGCAACGCGGCAGGCAAGAGGGAGAGAAGGCGGAGGGAGGCAGACGCGACGACGCCCGTCAAAGCGCTCTCGGGCGCGCTCAAGAGGCGCCAGTTCCCCTGCGCCCCTGCCCCTCGTCAGGACCAGAGGAGCGCTGCTGAAGATCAACCACCTCGATGCTCTCACCTCCTTCTTTGAGCGTCGCGGCGCCCGCATTGGCGCTGGCCCCTGCTGCCTGCAAGCGAGGCCCACCAGGGCGTAGGCGACGCACCAGACCAATGACTCCGCCTGGCTCAAACAGCAGGAAGACAATGATGAGCAGGCCATAGAGCAGGGCATTCAGATCGCCGCTGCTGAGGCCCCCGCCGCCAGTGCTGGGCGGCAGCAGCGAGAAGTAGTCGATGACCTGGGGCAGGGCGAAGACAAAGGCCGCTCCCAGAATCGACCCCCAGACATCGGCAATGCCGCCGATGATGATGGCTGCCACAAACTGGATCGAGAGGCTCAGACTCCAATAGTCGGGGATCACATAACGCGCATAGGAGACATAGAGCGCGCCGGCCACGCCCGCCAGGAACGACGAGAGCACGAAGGCCCCCATCTTGACCTCAAAAAGGTTCACCCCCATGATGGCAGCGCCCACTTCGTGGTCCCGCACGGCCCGCATAGCACGACCGACGCGCGAACGGCTGAGGTTGTAGACGAAGAGTGCCGAGAACAGGAGGATGACCAGAATGAGCAGGAAATATTGTTGCCCAGAGGTCAGGGCGATGCCAAAAATGCTGTTCTGCTGGTCGAGCGAGAAGCCCCCAAAAGCCGGCACAGGGAAATTGCGCCCCTGCGGCCCTCCAGTGATGAAATTCAGGTTGCGGAACAGATAATTGCCGATGAAGACCAGGGCCAGGGTCACAATGCCCAGATAGAAGCCGCGCAGGCGCAAGGCGCTCGGTCCAATCAGCGCCCCAACCAGGGCCGCGACCAGGCCCGCCGCCGGCAGCCAGATGAAGACAGGCAGGCCCAGACCCCAGGGATCAAGCGCTCCCTGTGGCGGATTGCCCCCCAATAGGGCCGCCGTATAGCCTCCCAGCCCCATGAAGAAAGCCAGACCCAGCGAAATCTGACCGGTATAGCCTGAGAGGAGATTGAGCGCCAAAGTGGCAATCGCCGCAATCAGGCAGTAGTTGACAATGGTAAACCAGTCGTCGCCGGCCAGCGAGAAGAAGAGCAGCAGGGCCAGCACTCCAACCCCCAGCCAGAGCCAGCGCGCCAGGTTCCCTAGCAGGCGCGGCGGCTCGGCCTCCCGTGGCAGCTCCTGACGAAGACGGCTACGGCCACGCTCCCGTGTAGCGATCATACGCGCTCTACCTTTCTTGAGCCAAAGAGACCATAGGGACGAATCAGGAGGATGAGGATCATGATCAGATAGGGCGTCACTTCGTGCAGGCCCGTGCCAACCACTGCCGGCAGGCGACTCTCGTAGCCAGCCGTCAGGACGCTGGTCAGGCCGATGATGACGCCACCAACGACCGCGCCGCTGATCGAGTCGAGGCCCCCCAGAATGATAGCCGGGAAGGCCACCAGGGCCGCATTGCCAAAGTTGGGATCAATGGCCAGACTGTCGATCGCCAGCAGCACACCGCCAAGCGTTGTGATGGCTGCCGCCAGCCCCCAGGCCAGTGCATAGACAGTGCGCACGTCGATCCCCATAGCAAGAGCCGCCTCCTGATCCAGAGCCGTGGCCCGCATGGCCAGCCCATAGCGCGTGCGGCGAAAGAAATAGTAGAGGGCCGCACAGAGCACAATAGTTACGGCAATGGTCCAGAGGTCACTGCTGCCCAGATGGACCCCGGCCACGTTGAAGCCACTGGTGACAGTGAAAGGCGTGGCCGCCGGAATGGTGCGCGACCCCCAGCCTACAACCACAAGCGTGCGCAGAATAATGTCCAGACCAATGGTAATCATGAGGATAGTGAAAGGCGGACGACCAATCATCCTGCGCAGGACAAGACGCTCAAAGAGGAGGCCGATGAGAATCGTGACCAGCAGCCCCAACGGTAGCGCCAGCAAAAAAGGCAGGTGCCAGTTCAGAACAGCGCTGGCTACCACATAGGTGCCCACAAGCAGCAGCTCGCCCTGGGCGAAATTGATGACCTGACTCGCCTTGAAGATGATGCTAAAGCCCAGTCCGATAAGGGCGTAGATACAGCCCTGGGCCGCGCCCGCAAAGACCAGCTGAAGGAAGTAGGCCATAGCTCATAGCTCCTCCTGACACAAGCAAGCCGCAAATAGCGCGATCGAGCGACACGTAACAAGAGAGCGCCCTGGTACATTCAGGGCCAGAGAAGAAGCCTTCGGGCCTCTCCATACAAGCAAGCAAGTAAGCAAACCAACAAACCAACAAACCAACAAACCAACAAACGGACAAAGAAGCGAGTCTGCCGATTGATCTGCCAGCACGAGGCAATCTTTAGTTTTCGGAGACAGCGGGCAGGTCATCGGCGGGCGCCGGTAGCTGCTCCGATTCTTCGCCCAGATAGGCTTTGATGACCGCCGGATTGGCCTGGATTTCCGCAGGCCTCCCTTCGGCAATGACCCGGCCAAAGTCCAGCACCAGCACGCGGTCGGCCAGGCCCATGACCAGGGCCATATCGTGCTCAACGAGGATCTGGGTAATGCCCAGCTGCTCTTTGATCTCCAGGATAATGGCGGCAATCTCCTCGGTCTCTTCCAGACCCATGCCCGCCACCGGCTCATCCAGCAGCAGCAGGCGCGGCTCCATCGCCAGGGCACGCGCCAGGTCAGCCCGCTTCTGCAGGCCATAGGGCAGGCTGCCTAGAGGACGGTCGCGCACCTCTTTCATGTTTAGCAGATCAAGAATATGGAGACAATAGGCGCGGTTCTCCCATTCTTCGCGTCGAGTTGGACCGATAAACAGTCCAGCGCGCAGGATGCCACTGTGCATGCGTGTATGGCGTCCCAGCAGCAGATACTCTAACACAGTCATAGTGGGGAACTGGCCCATATTCTGAAAAGTTCGAGCAATACCAGCTCTTGCTACCTGATGGGGTTTGAAGCGCAGCAGGTTCTGACCTGCAAAGGTGACGTGGCCCGCCTCGGGCTGATAGACGCGCGAGAGCACATTAAACAGGGAGGTTTTGCCGGCGCCGTTGGGGCCGATAACGGCAAAGAGTTCCCCTGGCCAGACGACGAAAGAGACCTCGCTGAGGGCGCGCACGCCGGCAAAGCGCACCGAGAGCCGTTCAACGCGCAGGAGCGGCTCATTGGCCTTCAGCTGATGGTTGTTGCCGGGCAGGTTACTCTGGTTGGGCCTCTCGCTCATGACTGCCACCTCCTCTCTGCCGATCCCGCTCGCCGCCGCTGACGCAGGTACCCAAGCGCGAGCTGGCGCTCTCCTTCGCGCAGGCCCAGGTAGAACTGACGGATGTTCTCCTCTTGCAAGAGGCGCGCGGCTGGAGCTGCCAGAACCACACGCCCGGTCTCCAGTACATAGCCATAATGGGCGACCGAGAGAGCCATCTGCGCATTTTGTTCAACGAGCAGAACAGCGGTGCCTTCGGCGTTGATCTCGGTGATGATGCTGCGGATGCGCTGCACCATGAAAGGGGCCAGGCCAAGGGAAGGTTCGTCGAGGAGGAGCAGGCGCGGCGAGGCCATCAGGGCGCGCCCAATGGCCAGCATCTGCTGTTCGCCGCCTGAGAGATAGCCCGCACGACTGTTGCGCCGCTCGGCCAGAACCGGGAAGAGGCTCATGACACGATCGTAGGCCCGCCGGATAGCAGCGGGATTGCGCACAGTGATGGCGCCGGCGTGGAGGTTCTCATCAACGGTCAGGTCTTCAAAGAGGCGGCGCCCCTCCAGGACCTGGGCGATACCCAGCTGCACGATGCGCGTGGGGGAGAGGCGGTCAATGCGCTCGCCCTCAAAGAGGATGTGACCACCAACGAGGGCGCCACGATGCATTGGGAGCAGGCCGGAAATGGCCCGCAGGAGGGTGGTCTTGCCAGCTCCATTGGTGCCCAGCAGGGCGACGACCACCTTGTCAGGGATCTCAAGCGAGACACCCCGCAGCGCGGGGATGACGTTCTGATAGGTGACAGCAACGTCCTGCAGCACTAGCATAGGCGCTTCCTCCGTCGGCAGCGATGCTGACTCTCTCTCCCTGGCCCTGGCTCGCTTCCCTGCTCCGGCCCACCCGCCCGCGGATACTCCGCCGGCGCTGCAGCCCAACTCAGCCAGGCTTGTCTCTCTCTGCAACTAGCCCAAACAGGCTAGCCCCCCGCCTGCTCTCTCCATCTGCCTGCGCCGCCGCAGGACCGTCTCCTTGCCGCTGGCACCGACCCTGGCGGCCACTGGCGTTTCATGCAAGCCTATTGTAAACAGGCAGCGCGATGGTATACAATGTCTCTATCTACAAATTGGCGGATAGCTATTTGTTGGCTTCCACAATGGCGAGGGCGCCACTATGCAAGAGCATTGTCCAGATCCCTGGACCCCCGTGACGCATGCCCTGAAGAGCGCGGCCCTCTATCCGGGGCAGCGCGAGGACGCGATTGCGCGCGCTCTCCAGGAGCTGTTGGCGCGCGTGCCCGCCGTGGCCACGGCCTTGATCTGGCCTTGCCCGCAGCGCAAGGGGCCGTGGAAGGTCTACTATGCCGGCATCCGGCGTAACGCCATGCACCGCTGGCTCTCGGCACGCCTTGATCCTTCTCCTGAGATGCTGGCCAGCGTCCTCGAACGCGACCTGCGCACCAGCCTCAGCGAGATGCCCCCGGCCCTCCTCCTGAAGCTCGCTTCCCCCGAGAGCGCTCGGCGCGCCTTCTGGATTCTCTGGCCCACTCCTGGCGAGGGCGGCGCCTTCTCGCTACCGCCCAACGAGGGGCTGCTGCGCGTCCGCCAGACCCTGGAGGCTCTGCTGGAGGTAGAGGAGAAGGAAGAACAGTATTTCGCGCCTAGCTCGCCCGTGCATGATCGCTCCCTGATCGAGGCCCTGACCCACGGCGATGCCCAGGCCCTGGCCGCTATTTTGAGCCTGGCCCGCATCGTGACTCGCGCCGATTTTACCTTCTGGGGCCGCGCCTATAACGATGTGGTGGAGATCGCCGGTCACCTGGGAGCCCGTCAGAGCAATTTCGGCTTCGCCCTGGGCCTGGGACGCGGGATCGGCGGGCGCGTCGCTGCCTACGGCACCCCTATGGGGCGCGGCGACTACCGCAATTCCCCTTATCGCGACCCAAGCGTCTGCGACATTGTCGATCGCGAGCAGGTGCGCTCAGGCATGGCCCTGCCGGTGCGCTCGCAGACGGCCCCCGACGGCAGCGCTCATGTGGCCGCTGTCCTCTATACCACCCGGCGCACGGTTGCCCCCTTCTCGCTGGCGGAATTTCTCCTTGGCCAGCGCCTCACCCGTCTGCTGGAGCCACTGCCGCCCGCCGAGCGCCCTACCGTGATCCACTGGCCCGGCCTGGCGCGCACTCCCGATGCCAAGACGGCCTGGTACGAGCTGCTGCTGCACGCCAATCGGGTGGAGGCCGTCGAGAACTGGGCTGGCCAACTGATCAAAGGTCCGGTGATCGTGACCGATGGCAACGGGAAACCCTATGTCCTGGCGCGCAGCGAGGAGCTGGAGCAGTTGCGCGCCGAGCGCGCCCGCCAACCCGAGAAGGTGCAGGTGGTTCCGTTGGCGCTCGCCGGCCTCGAGCGCGCCGGCTCGGTCTATCTCTGCCCCGCTGTGCCATTACCCCCCCCACACTGGCCGGACTTCCTCTACGATCTGGTGGTGGCCTGCAACCTGGTGATTACACGCCTGGAACAGGTTCAGGATCAGCTCGATCGCCGCCGTGAGCAGTGGCTCCGTTCGCTGCTCAAGGGGCATTCGCTGCAATATGTCGAGCAAGATGGTTATCGGCTCGGCCTGCCGGTGGAGCGCGGTCAGTTCTGGGTACTGGCCTGGCCGCAGGAGAGCCTGCAAGCCATGAAGTCGGCCCGCAAGCGCATGATCGCCGAGAGTGTGGTGCTGGAGTGCCTGAAGAGTCCCTTGATCTTCGTCGACGACGACACGGCTATCGTCTTACTCGAAGGCCAGGCCCCTCAGCCGCCTTCCAAGGTGCGCGATGCTCTGCTGCAACACTGCGGCGTGCAGCCGCTGTGGATCGTCTACGGCGGACGCTATCACTCGCTTGAAGATCTGAAGATGGGCCTGACCCACACCATCGCCCTGGCCCAGAAGGCCCGCCGCGAGGGCTACGGCGAGTACTTGCTCGATGTCTATACCTTCGGCCTCGATAGCCTGCTGGAGAACCCGCGCCTGACGAAGGACCTGGAGGCTTTCGCCACCAAGCTGCTCAAGCCCTTGCTCGACTACGATCGTGCCACTGGCTCTCACCTGACGGAGACCTTCGTGCTGGCTCAGACCCTGGGCTCAGCCCAGGCTGTGGCCGAACGCCTGGGGGTCCACGTCAATACCATCCGCTATCGCTTGCACCGCGCCCAGGATCTGCTGGGCAGCGATGAACACACCCCCAAGGAACAAACGGCGATGGCCCTGGCGGCTTTCATCTGGCAACGCAGCCAGGCAGGAGAGGGCGCCGGCACCGCGAGCCTCTAGCTCTCACTCCGGCTCCCCCTCCCCCGCTTTGGCACGCGCTGCGCCCCCCCTCACCTGCGGGGATCGCCTTCCCCGGGACGGCACAGCCTCCTGTTCCCTGCCACAAAGAAGCAGCCTTGAATTTGTCAGTCAAAACATTGCCTTCCCCTGTTGCTCTCCTCATACAATAGCTCTGTACCCGGACCAGGCGTCCTGATCAGCTCTGCCTGCCATTGCTGGACAACTCACCAACCGGTCGCTCCTCTGTCGCCTGGAGGCAGCCCGCGCCATTCTTTAGTCAGCAGGCAAGGCCACCGCTGCCCGTCTTCAGGATGGGAGCGTGTTGGTCCGGCCCTGCCAGCAGGCAGGGAGAGAAGAAGCAGCCAGCAACCAACGAGGAGGAGAACTTTGGATTTCCGCCTGACAGAAGAACAGAAGATGATCCAGGAGACGGTGCGCGCCTTCGTCAAGAGGGAGCTGATGCCACTGGAAGGCGAGGTCTTGCGCAACGAACGAGAGGGACGCCCCGGCTTAGACCGCGCCAGGCTCCGCGAGCTTCAGCAGAAGGCCCGAGAACTAGGCTTCTGGGGCATCAACACGCCCGAGGAGTATGGCGGGGCCAACCTTGGCCCAATGATGACGGCAGTCATCACCATCGAACTTTATCGCACCTTTGTGCCCTTCACCTTCGGCGGCTCTGCCGATAATATTCTCTATAGCTGCAACGAGGAGCAGAAGAAGCGCTACCTGATCCCCACCATTAACGGCGAACGGCGCTCTTGCTTTGCCCTGACCGAGCCGGGGGCCGGCTCCGATGTCTCTAACCTCAAGATGCGGGCCGTCAAGGACGGCCATGACTGGGTCCTCAACGGCGAAAAGATCTTCATTACCAACGGCAACGAGGCCGACTTCGCCATGGTCTTCGCCCTCACCGACCCCGAGAAAGGGGTACATGAGGGCCTGACCTGCTTCCTGGTAGACCGGGAGATGGGCTGGCGCTCCAGCTATATTCCGACGATGGGTTCCTGGGGACCGGCATCCCTCTATTTCGAGAACGTGCGCGTTCCCGAGGAAAACATTCTGGGCGAGTTGAACAAGGGCTATCAGCTCGCCATGAAGTGGATCGGAGCCGGTCGCTGGCACATCGCCGCCCGCGCCGTTGGGGCCGCCGAGCGCCTGCTAGAGATGGCCATCGAGTACGCCCGCACGCGCGTGACCTTTGGCAAGCCCATCGCCGACCGCCAGGCCATCCAGTGGATGATCGCCGACTCCTACGTGGAGATCGAAGCCGCCCGCTGGCTCACCCTCTTCGCCGCCTGGCAGGCAGAGCAGCAGATGGATAACCGCCAGGCCTCCTCGGTGGCCAAGCTCTACGGCGCCAATATGGCGAATCGCGTCGTGGACCGCGTCCTGCAGATTCATGGAGGCATGGGCTACACTAAGGAACTGCCGATTGAACGCTGGTACCGTGAGATGCGGGTCTGGCGGATCTTCGAGGGCACCGATGAGATCCAGCGCTTCATCATCGCCCGCAATCTGCTCCGCGGCCATGTCAAGGTCGGCGAGACGTTCTAAGTAGCCTCCCCAGGCACAGCTCGGCCATCGTCCGCTGCTCCCAGCAGGAGGATGAGCAGGAAGCAGGAGAAAGGAAGAACAGAAGGAAAAGAAGGGCTTTCGCAGGCAGACCGGTAAGGCAAGGCAAGGATAGCCAGTTCTCACCTAGGGATGGGTTGGAGAGAGGTCGTCAATTGCCGCAAACTGCAGGAAGAGAAGGAGCTGGCTCTGATGTCTGCATCCGAAGAGCAACCCAGTCGAGACGGGTCCGAGGTAGCTCGCCTGCTAGCCCAGATTCAGGCCGAATACGAGGCGGCGGAGCGCGGCCTCCAGGGCCTGGCCGCAGGAGTAAGCCGCCATTGCTTTATCACACGACGCATGGAGCGCATGGGAGAGATTCATGCCCGGTTGCGGGCCCTGGTCGGCGAGCAAGCGATGACTCTGATCGCTCGCCAGCTTGATGGCCCTCAGCAGAGATAAGCTCAATTCCCTCTCCATCCACATGCTCAGCCCGCACGAGCCAGCAGTTGGCCCCGCCAGTTTGCAGCGCCCCTGTCGGGAGCGCAAGACGACGGGGCCAGCTGGCCCGCCTTCTTGTTGTTGCTGAGTACAATTTCTCCCCGCCAATTTGTCCTTCCAAACATTGTCTGCCTGCCACTTTTTCTCTACAATGGCTCTGCATACGTCACCTTCTCGCTATGTTGTCCGAGTGGATAACATGAGCACAGAGATGAGTACTCTTCTTCCTTTTTCGTACAAGGGAGGCTGCCAGGGCATCAGAGAAGAGAAAAGAAAGGATCTTCTCTTTCTCATGGAACATAGCTGATTTCCCAGACGTAGAAGCAATAGGAGTGCAGCATGTCAGCTCATACGAGCAGGGTTGTCTTTCCTGGCCAGAAGAAATCGCGCATCGCGGCGGCGATCATTGCCCGGCAGGACCGCATTCCGGTCTGGGCTTTACCTCGAACAGTGCTGTTGGTGATTGGTCTGGGGCTGCTCTTCACGTTCTACGACATTGGTGACATCAACGTCTCCTTTATTCAGACTTGCACACAAATTGTGGTTGGCTGCCTTCCGCTGACGGCCAGCCAGTATCTGGGCTTTCCCGTTCTGATGAACCTCCTGGGCTATGTGCTGGGGGCCCTGGTCTTTAGCCCTCTGGCCGATCGCTATGGGCGCCGCGATATGATGGTGGTGACGATGGCGATCACCGGCCTTGGTTCTCTCTACACGGCCTTTGTGGGAGACTATACGCATTTTGTGTTGGCGCGGACCCTGACCGGCGTCGGGATCGGGGCCGACCTGGCGCTGGTGAATACCTATATCAATGAGCTGGCGCCACGGGGAGAGCGCGCTCGCTACACTGCCCTTATTTTCATTATGTCTTCGATTGGAGGCTCGCTCGGCGTCTGGCTCGGCTTCTATCTGACGACGCCACCCGAACCTTTCCCTTACGGACTGCCTATTGCCCTGGCCGGCCCGCAGTTTACCTTCGGCTGGCGCATTGTCTATGCCATCGGCGCTTCCCTGGCCTTTATCGGCCTGCTCTTGCGCTTCCAGCTGCCCGAATCGCCGCGCTGGCTCATTACCAAGGGCCGCATCTACGAGGCCGAGCGCGTGGTCGAGCGCATGGAAGACCATGCCCGCCAGCGCCTGGGTAGCGAGCTGCCTCCGCCAGAGCCTGAGCTGCAGGCCCCTATCTACGACCGGCGCACCGGCTACAAGGAGATCTTTAGCAACACGCTCTATTTCAAGCGCACCATTCTGCTTCTGGTCATCTGGTTGCTGGCCTATATCACGGTCTATTCGAACATTTCAGGGATGACCACCTTGTTGGTGGCCCTGCACTATCCAGTCGCCGAGGCCGGCCTGATCACCTCTTGCGGCATCATTGGCAGTACGATTTGCGCTCTCTCAGCCTACCTGCTTGGCGAATATGTGGAGCGCAAGATCTGGCTGCTGGTCGCCGCTTTGCTGACCATGCTGGGAGAGGTCACCGTCGCTTTCAGCGGCAATAGCTTTGGGCTGGCAGCGCTCGGCACCATCGTGCTGGGCATGGGCTGCTATATCTGGCTGCCAATGGTCTATTCCTGGTCGACGGAGAATTACCCAACGCGGGCCCGCGCCAGCGGCTTCGCTCTGGTCGATGGCATCGGCCATGTGGGCGGCGGGATCGGCGTCAGCTACGTCACTTCGCTGGTGACGCGCCTGGGACCAGGTGGCACCTTTGTGCTGATCGGGAGCTTTCTCTTACTGGCAGCTCTGCTTGCACAGTTTGGTCCGTCCACCCGGCAGAAACGGCTGGATGAGGTGTCTCCCTAGGAATGCTCGGGCGGATACCTTCGCAGAGCCGATTGTCTGCCACCGCCGGCTTCCACCCCGCTTTGTCAGGTCTTGCCTGACTGATATTCTATCTGTCTGCCTGTCTATCGCACCTGGTCCGATCGCTCAAAGACGAGCCGTTTGTGCTCTCTAGCCGACTGACACTATCGACGCTGAGACGCGCTTGTTTGGCGCTCTACTCATTGCGTAGCTCATTTTACTTGCTTGCTTGTTTGTTTGCTCGTCAGACACCACGTACCATCGTTTCTCACTCAGTGTACCAGAGTATATGAGACGAGAAGAGAAAAACGAAGTTGTTCGCTGTTCTTCTGGCTCGGAGGCCAGAAAAGGAGAGGTAGCGTATGCGGTGTCCACGTTGCGCGTACGAGGGAATGTTTTTTGATGGTCGTTGTCCGCGCTGTGGCTACCAGGCGGCAATGGCGCCGCCCAGCACAGGTGCGCTCCTGGGATTACCTCAGCCGCAGCAGTATTTGCTCATGCGTGGCGATAGCCTGGCCAAGGGTCGATACCGCATCCTGGGTCCTGTGCCGCTGCCGGAGACGCAACGTCGCCAGGGGCGGGCCTGGTCGGCCATCGATCAGGAGCAGGGGCGTCGTCAGGTCCTGATTCGCGAGGTGCTTATGCCGCCGGAGCTACTCCAGCGCACCAGTGCCAATCAGGTGATCGCCGAGGTGATGGAGCGCCAGCAGCGCCTGGGCCAGCATCAGGGCTTTCCACAGGTCGTGGAGGGCTTCAGCGAGCGCGGCAGCTATTTCCTGGTTCTGACCCAACCGGAAGGGGAGACCCTGGGCACGATTCTCAAGCGCCAGGGGGGTGCGCTGCCCGAGGTTCAGGTGGTGCACTATGGCTATCAACTTTGTGGCCTGCTGGCGGTCCTGGCTGAGCAGCAGCCGCCGATCGTGCATGGCTCGATCAATCCAGAGACCATCGTGATCAACATGGCCCAGCAAGCAGTCTGGCTCACTCACATTCCCCTCTTCCCACCAGATCCCCCCGTCGAGAAAGGAGATACGGTCGCGGCTGGCTACTACGCCCCCGAGGAGGTCCGCGGCGAGCTTGATCCTTCCGTTGACCTCTACAGTCTGGCGGCCACACTGCACCACGCCGTCACCGGCTACGATCCCAACGAGCGCCTGGTCTTCTTCCATCCGCCAGCGCGCCGTCTCAATCCCGCTGTCAGTCCGCAGATGGAGATGATTCTCGTGCGTCAGCTCAGTCTGTCGCGCGCCCAGCGCTATCCGCATCCCAGCGCCATGCAGCGGGATCTAGAAGCCCTGCTGGAGCGCTACCTGGAGCGACAAGATAACGAGATGGCAACTGGTGCTGCAGCTGATCCATTGCGCCTGCCCTCGGAGCAGTTTCGCGAGCAGACGCGCAGCAATATGCTGCTCAACGCCGGCGTCTTTGCCGCCATTGGCGTGCTTTTGCTCCTGGGCGTGCTGCTGGTCCTTTTGCGTCCTTAGTCCTTGAGACAGCCCGCCAGAGAGGGAGGGGAGGGCCGCGCTGGGGTCTCCGACCCTGGGCGCTGGCTCCTGTCCACCTCTGCCAGAGGAGGGAGCTGAGCCAGGGGAAGGAAGGGAGCGGGCTGCTGGTCGTGCTCTCTGGAACGTGCTATACTGACTGAGGTACCCACAACGCAAATGGGTTGCAGGAGAGAAGTTCCATGACCAGTAGCCACTATGATGTAGCAGTGATCGGCGCCGGCCCGGGCGGGTACGTGGCAGCCATTCGGGCGGCCCAGCTCGGGGCCCGCGTTGCCATTGTCGAGAAGCAGTATCTTGGTGGGACCTGCCTCAACGTTGGCTGCATTCCCTCCAAGGCCATGCTGCATGTCGCGGAGAGCCTGCACCGCCTCGAATCTCTGGCGGAGCTGGGCATCACTCTGCCACAGCCGCCCACCTTCGACATGCGGCGCGCCATGACCTTTAAGGATAAGGTAGTCAAACGCATGACCAACGGCGTGGGGACGCTGCTGAAGGGCAACAATGTGACGATCTACGAGGGGCTGGGCAGCGTTGAGGCTAATCGCACGGTGACAGTGACAAAGAGCGATGGCAGCCGCGAGCAGTTCAGCGCGGAGAAGGTGATTCTGGCCAATGGCTCGCTGCCGCTGATGCCGCCGTTCCCAGGTATTGACGGGCGCAATGTCATCAATAGCGATACATGCTGGAACCTGACAGAGGTGCCCGAGAGTGTCGTGTGCGTGGGCGGGGGAGTGATCGGCGTCGAGCTGGCCTGCATGTTCCAGGCCCTTGGCTCGCGCGTGACTATCGTCGAGATGCTGCCCGATATTTTGGCTCCCGTCGATGAGGAGGTGCGCCGCCTGCTCGTGCGCATTCTGAGCCGCCGCGGCATTACCATTGCTACCGGGGCCAGGGTTGAGGCCATCGAAGATGACGGCGAGCAGAAGAAGGTCGTCGCCCGCGGCGAGCAGGGGGAGCAGGTCTTCCACGGCTCCTATGTGCTGGTGGCGGTCAGCCGCCGCCCCAATACGAGCGGCCTGGAGCAGTTGTTTGAGCAGGGCCTGGATCATGACCGCGGCAGGGTGCGCGTCAATGAGCAGATGGAGACAAACCTGCCAGGCATCTACGCCATTGGCGACCTGGTGCACGGGGCCGGGCTGGCGCACGTGGCCTCGATGGAGGGCGAGGTGGCCGCTGAAAATGCGCTCGGCCATGCGGCCCGCATGGACTACAGCGTGGTGCCTAACCCGATCTATACCTTCCCCGAGGTGGCTTTCGTTGGCCTGACCGAGGCCCAGGCCCGCGAGCAGCACGGCCAGGAGGTGCGCGTGGAGCGCTTTCCCTGGAGCGCCATCGGCAAGGCGGTGGCGATCGGCGAGACCGACGGCTTCACCAAGGTCATCCTGGGCAAGTATAACGAAATCCTCGGCGCCCATATCATCGGCCCCGATGCCACAAATCTGATCAGCGAGTACTCGGTAGCGATGCGCGGCGAGTTGACCGGCGACGAAATTATCGAGACCATCCATCCGCATCCAACCTTGAGCGAGGGACTGCGCGAGGCTATCCTGGCAGCCGAGGGGCGCCCGCTGCATATTCCGCCCAAGACGCCCAAAGCCGCAGCCCGCAGTCGCTAGCTTGCTCGCCTTGCTCTCCTCAGCTTACTACTTTCTCCAATACCGGCCTGCCGGCTTCGGTCTGGCAGGCTGTCTTTCGCTTGCCAGGTCAGCCTCTCTCCCCACACTTCGGTCCTCAGCTTCAGCCGGCTTCCCGCTCGCCTGCACTGCCTGCCCATACATACATAGGCTGGCTCTGCCTTGAGTCGAGCAAGGCCGAAGCCCCCACCGCTCGCAACAGCAATTGAGAGATACTGCGATTGCTGCGACACGCCAGTGAGGCACTTTGTCCAAAATTTTCGGGGAACCTGTCCTGTAAAGCCTTCTCAAAAAAAGCGCTTCCTTCCTCCACTGGCGCATACACTTGCAGCAGAGGCCAGCGAGCCAGGCTGAAGGTATCACACTCAGTAGAGAAGCGAAAGCGGATGGATTGCGCTCGCTGCCTGCCTGTTTCTGTTCATTGAATGCGGCCAGAGAGACAGGAGGGTCTGCCTTGAAGCCTTTTCGTTTTGAGCAACCAACGCGCTCCGGTCCAGTGACCGGCAGCAGCAACAGCAGTCACAGTAGCGGCGGCTCCAGCAGCGGCGGCCTGCAACCGTTCGGCTCTCTTCCCACGACCCGCCCGCTGGGCCAGTTTGGCAGCAGCGCACCGCGGCGCCGGCCCTGGCTCCCGACCATCATTGTTGGCCTGGCCCTGGTGGTCTCATTGGTGGTTCTGCTGGTCAGTGGCGGCCTGAACCTGCTGCCTTTCGCCCATAGCAGCGGAACACAGTCCCAGTCAGCAGGAGCCGGCCCAACCAGCGCTATCATCGGTCATGTCTTCTTCTTAAGCAGTGGTCAAGTCAACGTGAGTACCAGTCAAGGCATTGCCGATCAGGTGCAGGTCGACCTGAGCAAGATTCCGCCGCCAGCGCCCGGCAAAGCCTACTATGCCTGGCTCCAGAGCGACGACAGCGTCGAGGGTCAGTCGATTCTTCTGGGCAAGCTCGCCCTCAGTCAGGGCACCGCCCACCTCCTGTACAAGGGAGACCGGCAGCATACCAATCTGCTGGCCATCGCCAGCCGTTTTCTGGTCACCGAGGAGGACGCGGCGACCACGCCAACGGTGCCCTCGCTCGACCGCAGCGCCTGGCGCTACCAGGCAGTTATTCCGAATACGCCTGATCCCCACGACAGCGAGCACCACTATAGTCTGCTGGACCACCTGCGCCACCTGCTGGCGCTCGATCCGACGCTACAGAAGCTGGGCCTGCCCGGCGGTCTGGATATCTGGCTCTTCCGCAACGGGCAGAAGATTCTTGAGTGGGCAGGGGCGGCGCGCGATGACTGGAACCACGGTAGTACCGACCTGATGCATCGCCAGTTTATTCGTATTCTGGACTATCTCGACGGTATTGAGTTTCTGGGCAACGACGTCCCCGCCGGCTCGCCGGTGCTGGTGGACCCGCATATCGGGCGCGTTGGCCTGCTGCAGTTCAACGCCAACCAGCAGCCACCTGGCTATCTTCATCACATCGGCATCCATCTAGAGGGTGTGGTGCAGTCACCCGGCTCGACCCGTGAGCAGGCGAGCCTGGCCCAGCAGATCACCCAAGCCCTCAACAAGGTCCAGAGCCTCTATCAGCAGATCCGCCAGGTTGCTATTCAGCTTGCCCACATGAACAGCAGCCAGCTACGTCAGTCGGCAGCTCTGGCTCTTCTGGACACACTGGTCAAGCAGGCGCAGGATGCCTTTGTGGGCCAGTTCGATCCACAGACGGGCGAGCTGCAGGACGGCGTGACCCAGATCCACTATGCCATTGAGCGACTGGCCACACTGGATGTGACCCCGCTCAACAATTCGTCATCGGCCACCCATGCATGAAGTCCCAGCACAGAGACCAGGCTACGGGAAAGCAGCAGCAAACAGTTGAAGAGAGGAGTAGAGAGCAGCTATGGCGCGCGACCCCGACTATTATGTGCATATGATCACTAGAGGTGTGCGCGAGGCGCGCACGGCCTCCCTGGGACAGAGCCAGAGCCAGGAAGCAAGCCAGGGCAGCGCGCTGAGCCGGCGCCGCACCGACGAGCTGAGTGGACCGCTAAGCGCTGGGACGGCGCTGGCTGAGCGCATTGTCCGCTTTATCCACAGCCAGCAGCGGGCGCCGCTCCCCTCCTACTATCGGCCCCGCATCGGAGTGCTTTCTTCCAGCGGCTGCCTGCGTGATGGGGGCTGGCCCGTCTACGCTGGCGATGCCGCCACAGTCAACGCCATCTTCGAGAGCGGCGGGGAGCCGCTGGTCTTGCCAACGCTCCCCATGCTGCAGAGCTGCGACCCCTTCGACATCCTGGGCAACGAGGATCTTTTCGAGGAAGTCTTTCGCATTATCTGGCCGGTGGTGCGCAATGTCGACGGACTGGTCTTTGCCGGCGGAGGCGACTTCTATTCCTGCCTCTATGGCGATGTGCTGCACCCACAGACCCAGACACCCGAGCTGTGGCGCGATATTTGGGAGCGCTATTGCGCCCTGCTGGCCTGGCTGCTCTGCATTCCGACGCTGGGCATTTGCCGCGGCATGCAGGTCATGAACGTGGTGCGCGGCGGCGGCCTCTATCAAGATATCCGCTCGCAATGGCCGCGGAGTATGCCGCCGCTGGTGCCCCATCGCGCCCGGGGACGCATCACCGCCGACAATTGGGTCGAGCATCCGATCGCCGTCAATCCGCGCAGTCGCCTGGCCCGTGTCCTGCGCGGACCGGAGGCGCGCGGGCCGCAGCGCAACTACATCGATGCCGTCCTCTCCATGCACCACCAGATTGTGGGCTACATGACCCCCGAAGGCGAGCTGATCGGGTACCTGGCCCCAGGCCAGATTGTGGCGGCGACCGCTCCCGACGGGGTGATCGAGGCTATCGAGGATAGCGATCCACGCCGCTTCTGGCTAGCTGTGCAGTTCCATCCCGAGTGGGTGGTCTACCTGGGTTGGGCCCATAGCCTCTTTTCCGCGCACGTGGATGCCTCCTACCGCTACGCCTCGCTGCCCCTGGAGGAGCTGGACCAGTTCCTGCCGGAGATCCGCGCCTGGCTACGGGAATGCGACCAGGCCCTGCTCTATCGCCAGGAACCGCCGCTGCTGGTCACAACGGTCACCAGCGAAGAGCCGGAGATGACCCCGCCCGAAAGCCTTAACAGGCGTCTGCGCACTCGCCTGCAGCCGGTACAGGAGACAGAGGCTTTTTCTTCCTCGCCAGCCCTGTGAGACTCAGGCCGACTTCCACTCACTGAACGCACCAGATCCAACATGCATACGTAAGTACAGCTATTGATACTTGATGAATCATGATATCTGGTCAGAGAAAAGCAACACAAGCTGTCCTGTTAGCTGAGCAACGCCTGGATGCCGTGATCGGCGGGCGCCTCGTCAATGCCAGTTGGCTCAGTGGCAGCCTGGGGGTGAGCGTGCTGCAAATGCGCCTGCTGGCCCAAAGCTGGTCACAGGGCCGGGAGGCGCTGGCAACAGCTCTGGTAGCGGCGGTCTGGCTGGCTGGCTCGCTCGTGGCCGCCACACTGCTCACCGGGCGCCGGCGCGGCGCGGCCCGCTACTGGGGTAGCGGTCTGCTGCTCTGCCTGCTGCCGCAATTAGCTCTTCCCGTGCTGCGACCTCTGCCCGTTCCGCTCTGGCCAGCGACGCTCGAACTGGGGCTGCTCAGTGGCTTTGCTTCTCTCCTCGGCAACGCCTGGCTCCTCCAGCGCCGCCCCTGGCCAGCGGTCGACGAGCGCATTGCCCTGATGCGGGCCGCTCTCGGGACAATGTTCGGGTTGAGCCTGGTCTGGCTGCTGCCCGCCTGGTCTGGTCTGCTCGCTATTCTCTGTCTGCTTCCACTACTTGCCCTTGACTACTGGCCCGAGGCCCGCTCCCCTCTGCCGACACCCGGGCGCATGGTCGACAACTGGTTTGACCTGACAGAGGGGGCACGCCGCTGGCGCCTGCAGCTGACCCTCGACTGGCTGCTGCAAGGAGGCTGGTGGCGCTATCTGGCACGCCGCCGACAGCTGGGGCTGGTCCTGCTAGCCAGCGGCCTGGCGATCGTACTCGGCAGCATCTGGAACGCTGTGCCTACCCCCTTTGCGGCTATCCTGCAGGAACAGGGGACATTGCCCACCCTGCTCTGGCTGCTCCTGGCGCAGGCCCTGGCCCTGGGACTGGCCTTCGCTCTGCAGGTCCCGCTCCGCGGCCTGCTGGGTCCGTCCGATCGCTTGATCCCTGAGCGCTGGCGGCCCTGGTGCCAGGCGGTGGCGCTCTGCCAGCCCTTTGTGATGGCGATCAGCCTGCTGGCTCTCGGCCTGCCCAACTTGCAAGCGCCAATCTGGCTGGCCATCAGCCTGGGCCTCTATACCCTGGCCGCCACCGCCTGGGGCATCTTGCTCCCACGGCTGAGGCCCAGCCTGAGCACGGTCATCTTCTCTCAGCGCCACCTGCTGCCACCCGGCCTCTCCCTCGACCAGGGACAGCTTGCCTACGAGCGCGCCCAGGAGGAGCACGTCAATCGCTTTCTCTTCGTAGCTGAGGGACTACTTACGCTGCTCTTGACTCCCCTGGCCGGTTGGCTCACCGCCCGCTGGACCGTCGACGGGCTGCTGATCTTCGCCGGGCGCTCGCTCCTGATCGGGCTGGTACTCCTGGTTGGTCTGGTTGGATTGTGGCAGCTGATCAGGTATAGAGCAGAAGAGAGTCAGTCTGCATTCTTCCGGGCTACACCCTGGGAACAGCCAGGACAGCAGACAGGGCAGGTACCACCGCCAGGCATCACCGCACAGGAGCAGGCTTCTCTCATCGAAGAAATAGAGCATTTCTTACAGAAGAGGCACTATGAATAGCGGCGAACGCAAGCAGTGGTTTGCTCCAGACTCTGCCTTCGGCGAGGACCGTCTGGGGGTTACCACCATCAGCGAGGCGGTCACTGAGCCGCAGCCGCTCCGTTTGGGTCGCCAGCGGCAGGCGGCAGCGGGCAAGACGGAGCGTCCGCCCGTGGAAGGGCGAGAAGCCACAGCAGCGGCCTCCCGGGAGCGCGGCGTGCCGCGTCCTGCTCCTGCGAGGCAGGAGAGCGGCAGCACAGCCGGGGAAGCAGAGACAGCGACAAAGGCCAGGCCGCTGAGCGAGCGTGGCAGTCTGCTCTTCACGGGGCTGCTCCTGATTACAGTGCTCTATTCCTGGATCTTGCTGCCCCCGATCGAAGCGGCGCTCCGGCTGTCTCCGCCCGGCTCCAACGCCCAGACGAGACAGTCGGCTAGCCAGGCTCAGCCGGCAGGGAAAACAGCGACGCCGCCCGCTGCCTCAAGCGGGTCGCAGGCAACGGCCTCCCCCACGGCGCTGCCTGCAGACCTGAGCCTCCTGGCGGCAGACACTTTTCACCGCCCTGATCAACGTGGCTGGGGAACAGCTAGCGACGGCCATCCCTGGCAAGGTGACGCGCGGCTGAGCAGCATCTTTGCTGTCAGCCATCAAGAGGGCCAGCTCAGCAACGGCCAGGGAGCCTACAACGCCATTTTAGGCCCAACCTTCAGCGATGGCGAAGTCTTCTTCACGGGAGCCATCAACCGCTTCCAGCAGGCCAACCTCGGCGCGGTCCTGCGCTGGATGGACACCAATAACTGGTACAAAGCCTACATCGACGGCAGGCAGCTCGTGCTGCTCAAAAGCAGCGGCGGCATGCAGACGCGCCTGGCCTCGGTGCCCTTTAGCGCCCAGGCCAATCGCTTCTACAGCCTGCGCTTCCGTATCCAGGGTGACAGGCTGCAGGCACGAGCCTGGCTGGCCGGAACACCCGAGCCAAGCCAGTGGCAGGTAAGCGCGCGCGACAGCACCTTCCAGAGCGGCTTCGGCGGCCTGCGCCTGGTGCTGGCTCAGGGAAGCGCGATCTCCATCAGCACCTTCCAGGAGCTGGCCCTGACGACCTCATCTCCGGCCTCCGGCCCCACTCAGCGGCCTGTGGCTCGGGTCACATAGCCAGTACTTTTTAGCTACGCGCCTCGCGCCTGCTCGCAGCGAACCACACTACACAAGCCCACTCAGCCGGCCAGCCGCTCGCCAGCTTTTCTGACGCACTGAGTAATATCATGGGCAGAAGGAGCCAGTGCCGAAGCAATCGATGCTCACTGCGCGTCCCGAGATTGCCGAACATCCCTTCTCTTGTGGCCAGGACCCACCAGCGACTCTACATGTGGCAGCGACAGAGAAGGGAAGAAGGAGGAGAAGGGCTATGCGTATGCAACAGGAGCGAGGCGGCTTGGAAGCCAGCAAAGGCGGGGTCAACCGCCAGAGTGCCAGCCCTCTGGTTGAGAGCGAGGCAGAGCAGCCAGAGGGCGAGCGAGAAGTCTGGAAAGCGGCTCTGCCATCGGAGAGTTACGTTCCGCGGGTCATGCCCCGTCTGCTCAGCACGGGGGACATGATCGCCACCTTTCTGATGATCGTCTTTTTCATCACCAACGCCACCACTGCTGTCGCCGGCGGAGCTGCTGCCTTCACCTACTGGGCGCTTGGCGCTCTGGCCTTCTTCATTCCGGGTGTCATCGCCACCGCCCAGCTCGGCGTGATCTTTCCGCACGAAGGCTCGCTCTACAACTGGACCCACAAAGCTTTCGGTGGCTACTGGAGCTTCTTTGCGGCTTTCTGCGCCTGGTTCCCTGGCGTCCTTGTGATCATCAGCGCAGGAGACGTCATCGTCTCTTATTTACAGGGGTTGAACCCTGGCTGGCTTACCGAGCCATGGCAGCAGGGACTCTTTATCATTGCCCTCATCGGCCTGACCAGTGCCCTGGCCATCCAGCGCTACAGCGCTGTTCAGAAGCTCGTCAACCTCGTAGCAGGGCTGACCATGCTGGCGGTGGTTCTACTTGGTCTGGCTGGGCTGGTCTGGCTCTTGGGCGGCCATCCGTCAGCCACCAGCTTCAGTCATCTCTCCGACTGGAGCATTCGTGTTGACAAGAACAGCGGCAACCTATATCTTTTCGGCCTGATCACCCTGGCGTATCTGGGAACAGAGGTACCGCTCAACATGGGAGGCGAGGTTGCGCGGCTACGGGTGATCACCCGACATCTCTTCTGGGGGGCCCTGCTGGTCATTGTCGGCTACGGCGTCGCCACCTTCGCCTTACTCGTGGTCGCCGGTCCCCAGGACGGGGCCGCGCCTTTCGCCCTGGTGCACGTGATCGATTTGGCGCTGGGCAAGTTCATGGGCAACGTTGCCGCCTTCTGCCTGATGAGCTTCTTCGTCATGGCGATGGTCGTCTACAATTACGCCTACGCCCGCCTGTTGATGGTTGCCGGCATCGATCAGCGCCTGCCAGTGAAAGTAGCCAGGCTTAATCGCCAGCGCGTGCCGGCCAACGCCATCTGCTTCCAGGCGCTGGTGGCCATTATGGTGACAGCCTTCGTCTTCCTGCTGGCGCCCTACACGGTCCAGATCACGACGCCGGCGAATCTCTCGACCGAGGT
This sequence comes from Thermogemmatispora onikobensis, assembly GCF_001748285.1. Taxonomy (NCBI): domain Bacteria; kingdom Bacillati; phylum Chloroflexota; class Ktedonobacteria; order Thermogemmatisporales; family Thermogemmatisporaceae; genus Thermogemmatispora; species Thermogemmatispora onikobensis. The sequence goes on from NZ_BDGT01000020.1 coordinate 68,390, forward strand.
CTACAACGTGATGCTGGCCTCCTCGACCCTTGTCTGGGCTTTCTCGGCGGGTTTCCTCTTCTTCAACCTGATCCGGCTCCACGGCATGCGCCATCCTCTGCTGCGGGAGCGGCGCATCGTGCCGGCCCCGATCCTCTGGGGCTGTGTCTTCTGCGGCTCGGTCGCCTGCTTTCTGGCTATCATTGGGACGCTCTTCTACTCGTGGACCAGCCTGATCAGCAATACCCAGTGGTTCATCATCATCAGCGTGCTGACCTTCGCCTATCTGGTGATCGCCGCCATTGGCAGCATGTTCGCCAATAGCGAAGCGAACTGGGAGAGCGCCCGTCTCTAGGCTGGCCGGAGAATCAGGCCGGGCCACGCTGGCGCAGGGGCCTGCTGCTCTCAGGCAGCCGCCTCTCATGCCAGTTGTCGCCAGGCCGGCCAGAGAAGCGAGCACGCCCGGGTGATTGAGGAGCCACGGGCAAGCGTGGCCCTCAATCTTTGGAGCGTGGGTCAAAGGCATCGCGCAGGCCGTCTCCGAGGAAGGAAAAGGCCAGCACGATCAGGGCGAGGACAGTCGTCGGGACCAGGATCTCCCAGGGGTGGGTATTGATGTAGGGCGTGGCATCGGAGATCATCAGGCCCAGACTGGAGCCGGGCGCCTGGACACCCAGACCGAGCAGACTGATGCCGGCCTCGCCAATGATGGTGTTCGAGATGTTGAGCGTCGAGGCCACCACGACGATACTCATCAGATTGGGGATGATGTGGCGGAAGATGATGCGCAGGTTGCTGCTGCCAGAGGTGCGCGCCGCCTCGATAAATTGCTGCTCCTTGAGCTGCAACGTTTGGCCGCGCACGTAGCGCGCCATGAGCGGCCAGACGGTGATTGCCAGAGCCAGCGAGACGAGAAGCAGGCGCCCGTTGCCGTTGGGGCCGATGATCGGGAGCCTGGCCAAAGCGTCGGAGGCTCCTGGACCAATGATGCCGGTCAGCATGATGGCAAAGAGCAGGCCCGGGAAGGCAAACATCAGATCGGTGAAGCGCGCCAGCAATTGATCGATCCAGCCCCCGAAGTAGCCAGCCAGCACGCCCACAATCAGGCCCAGCACAATGTCTACGACCTCAACGAGGGCCGCCACAATGATAGAGACCAGCATCCCTTGCATGAGCCGCGCCAGAATGTCGCGCCCCAGATCATCGGTTCCCAGCCAGTATTGAGCCGAAGGCCCCTCATCCTGGCGAATCAGCTCCTCATGATAGTAGCTGTGATAGACGCTGGCGGGCACTGGCCCGTTTTGGGGACTCTGGTAGACGCCGCCAATGCGCTGGTAGATAGGGGGTCCAAAGAAGGCGACCAGCACGAAGAAGATGATCAGTCCCAGACTGACCATCGCCCGCTTGTCACGGCGCAGGCGACGCAGTGACTCCCGCAGAGGCGAGGGCGCGCGCCGCTCCTGCTGCGCCTCCTCTTCGCCGGGAGGAATGGCAGACGGCGGGGCTTCGCTCACCCCGGCAGCTAATTCCAAAAGCTCAGCCGGCGGAGGCTGCAGGCCCGCATCGGGCATCACGAAGCTCTCACCGCCGGCCTCAGACGGCCTGTGCTGTGCATCCATAGACATGCTGCTTTCTCTCCTTCCTCGCTCTCCCCTATTCAAGCCGGATGCGCGGATCAACAATCGTATAGAGAAGATCGGATATCAGGTTACCGACCACAACGCCGACCGCCAGCAGTACGACGGTAGCCTGGATGACGGGATAGTCAAGGTCGATAACGGACTGCAGGGAGATGCGCCCGATCCCCGGGATGTTGAAAATCTGCTCGATGAAGAAGGTACCGGCGACCAGCAGGCCAATCGCCACCCCAAGAACGGTCACCAGCGGAATGAGAGCGTTGCGCAAAGCATGCCAGTAGATGACAACGCGCTCGCGCAACCCCTTGGCGCGGGCCGTGCGCACGTAATCTTGACGCAGTACTTCCAGCATAGTCGTTCGCGCTAAACGGGCAAAATAGGCGTAGCCGGCAGCCCCATAGACGAGGATGGGAACAATCTTCGGCTGCAGGTCAGTCCAGTCATATTGCCAGGGTGCGCCCCAGGACGAAGAGGGCCAGCTGGCCCCGGTCTTGCTGTCGATCCAGACAATGATCACCTGGGCCAGAATGGCAATGACGAAAGGCGGCAGCGCATAAATAATCAGGGCTACCCCCATATTGAGGGTATCGATCCAGCTGTTGGCGCGGATCGCCGAGAGAATGCCAATAGGAATGCCCAGCAGTAGCTCGACAATGAGGCCCCAGAAAGCCAGCTCCAGCGAAACCGGCACGCCGTCCTTGAGAATGTCCCAGACCGCGCGATTCTGGTACTTGAAAGATATGCCGAAGTCAAGATGGGCGAGATGCACTAAGTAGTTGTAGTACTGCTGATACCACGGCAGGTCTAGCCCATAGGCATGGCGCAGCATCAGCCAGGTATGGTAGTCAAAATGATCGCCCATCTGAGCCCGAATGGGATCACCCGGGGCCAGATACCCCATGATAAAGGTGATGAAGGTGATGCCCACAATCACAAAAATAAGCCCGATCAGGCGCTTCACCAGGAATTGGAGCATCGCAGGACTCCCACTCTCCGTTGCTTACTCGCCCTGGGCCTCGCCCCGCCAGCCACCGGCGGCTGCAGTCCAGGAACCCCAGGGCGCTTGCTGCTACAACCATAGCACAGGAATGTATGACTAGAGTATGCCTGACCAGGTAGGAAACAGGCAAGCCTGGTAACAGGCAAAACCTGGCATTCTGACCTCCTGGCCCGCGCCTGGCCAGAGGGCCTGCGGGACGGGCCAGGAGTGAGTGCAGAATGCCAGGCTTAACTCAGCAGCGCTTTGCTGGCAGCCAGCCAGCGCACTATCTCAGACGGTGAAGTAGATGTTGGACCAGTCGTCGGGCGGAATGAGCGACAGGCCATTGTAGACAATGCCGTGCAGCTTCGTGCTCTGCATGAGCTGAATCTTGTTCTGATAGATGGGAATCCAACCCACGTCATCGATGATCTGCTGCTCGGCCTGATTGTACTGCTGCATGCGCTCCGTCTGATTCAGGTTGACATCGGCTGATTCGAGAAGCTTCTGAACTTGCTGCTGCTTCGCAGCATCGGTCGAGTTGTTCTGACCGTAGTTCATCTGGTTGTAGCCGGAGCCTTTGTCGAAGAAGACCGACAGGAAGTCCTGCGGATCAGGATAGTCGGCCAACCAGCCGGAGATCCAGACCTGCAGGCCGTTGGGGTTATTAACAGTGGCGTTCTCCAGAGTGATGAGCTTCTCGTAGGTAGTGCCAACCAGCTTGACATTGGCCCCGAGGACGTTCTGCCACATCTGAGCGACGGCCTGAGAGGCGTCAACGATGGCCTTGACGTCGGTGTAGTAGTTGAAGGTGATGGTCGGCAGCGAGGTCATGTGCTCTTCTTGCAGACCCTGCTGCAAGAGCTGCTTGGCCTTGGCCTTATCGCCGGAGAGGCTGCTCACCCCCGCCGGGCCAACCAGGTTGGGATTGTAGCCCGGCATGCCTTCGGGCACAATGTGATTGGTGGCCTCAACAGTGTTCCTGAAGACGGTCTGCTGTAGCAGCTTTTTGTCGATGGCCAGTGCGAAAGCCTGGCGAATGTGGATGTTGTCAAAGGGCTTCACCAGGTAGTTCATGGTGATGTACCTGATGCGGAAGTTCACGTATTCGTGAAACTCCGGTGAGCTGCGTACAGCGTCGATCTGAGCCGGCGGGATGCCAACAACACCGGTGTAGTCGAACTGATGCGACTGGTAGGCGCGGAAGGTGGTGTCCTGGTCACCAGAGATCAGGTACTCCAACTTCTGGATCTTGGGCTGGGGGCCGTAATAGTTGGGATTGGGCACCAGCACGATGCCTTTGGTGTGATCGTAGCTCTGAACCTTGAAGGGCCCGTCACCACCTCCCTCTGTCAGGTGGTCGGTCCATTTGCTGCCGTACTTGTCGATCAGCTTCTTCTCGACCACGTACGAACAGGGGTAGGTCAGGGCCTGCAGGAAATAGGCTGCGGGCTTGCTGATCTTGATGACGACCGTGTTGGGATCGGGCGCCAGCAGGCTATCGCCGATCAACGTCGGGATCTTACCGCTGGTGATCTTGTCGTAGTCCTTGATCAGGTTGAGATAGTAGGCAACCTGCGACTTGGTGGCCGGCTGCAGGGTGCGGTCGATGCTGTAAATAACGTCCTGCGAGGTGAGCGGCGTACCATCGCTGAATTTGAGGTTGGGCCGCAGGTGGAAGGTGTAGGTGAGGCCATCAGCAGAGACCTCATGAGACTGGGCTAGCTGGTCGCGGAGCTGCACGTTGTGGTCCCACTCGACCAGGCCCGTCCAGATTGTCTGAATGGTGTTGGCATCGACGGCAAGCTGGACCAGGGCCGGGTCCAGCGTGCCAAAATCGGTCGCGCCGATGGGGATGCGCAGCACCTGCTTGTCAGGTGGCGCAATTTGCGTGCTACTCGTGCTGCTCTGACCACCGCCACAGGCCACGAGCAGCGCGATGAGGCAGAGCAAGGCCGGAATGAAGGCCAAAGGGAATGGTCTGCTCTTACGCACGGGTAACCTCTCTTCTGGCTTCTGTCCTGTCGGGACGGAGAAGATGGTAATGAGTGGCTTTTTACCAGCCGGCACCGACTGGTAAGAGAAAGAAGATGCTTCCTGCTACGCGCGCCCATGAGGATGGCGACGTTTCTCCTTTAGCATCGTTGCCTCCTTTCGATCGCTGAAACGTCCGCTTGGCTGCCTTCCTTGTAGCAGGCTGAGCTGTATAGATATTACGTCCATTCTGGGAGAAATCTCTCAACAATTTGTACCCGCTCCGTTCCCTGCACGCCTCTACATCAGCGCCTTCCCCCAGTTAGCCGTGCTCAGATCAGAGAGCTTCCTCCCTCTTTCCCTGCTATTCTTCCTCGCCTCGCAGGTCATCTCCCTCTCCCCTCCCGTCAACCATGACTATAAGATGGATAAAGCTGGGTGTGCAAAGCGGAAGCGGGCGCGAGCCTGCTTGTCTGACGGTGAGTCCACAGCGCGTCAGCAGGCTCGCGCCCGCTCCTTCCCTCATAGAGAAAAGCAGATCCCGCGCGCCAGGCCAGGCCCAGATAGAGCTTCGCGCAGGCCCGCGGGAAGGCAGGAGCTAGCGCTCAGAGAGATGGATACGTAGAATCTCTCCCTGACCAGGGCCGTAGCCGTAGCCTTTATTCGATACATAGAGGTTGCCATCCGGTCCAAAGGTCATGGCTGTCGGGAAGCTGAGGCCGGAGGCGACCAGTACCTGTCGTCCGCGCTCACTGACGCGCACAATCACGCCGGTGCCGGGCACCGGGCCGGCATTATTGGCCGTAGTGGTTTCCAGAACATAGAGGCGCCCACGCCAATCAAAAGCCAGGCCGACCACTGCCGTCAGCCCGCTCATCAGAACGCGCACATGGCCATGTGGCGTGATCGCCAGGAGCTTCTCTGTGCCAACACGGACCGGGAAGGTGCCCAGATTGGCCACATAGAAGAGGCCGCGATGGAAGGCCACCGCCGTCGGGACGATGTGGCCCTGGCTGGCCGAGATATCGGCCACGCGCTCAATCTCACTCCCTGCATGGCGGTCATGCTGCCAGCGCGGCGTAATCCGATCCAGCTCCCCGTGATTCGGCTCCAGCGCGTACAGGCTGCCATCGACGGCCACCATACTATACCAGGTCCCGTCAGGCTCGAAGTCCTCTTGATCAGGATGCTTGACCGGATGTGTCTGCAGAAAATGACTGAGATCGGCGATGTAGACCACGCGATGGCGCCCCGGCTCAAAGCGGAAAATAGCATTGGGGACCTGGGGCACGCCGTGGGAGCAACCAGCTCCAGCGAGCAGGCCATAGAGGGTATGGCCGATAAAAGCGAGATCTGAGACACCGCTCACCGTGCTCTCGCTGGCCTGGCTGGTCTGGCTGGAAGGCAGGTGATCGATCAGCGTCACTCGCTTCCCATGATGGTCAATGCGTGAAATGCGAGCAGTGAAGCCCCCAGTGTAGGGGCCAATCGGCGGCGGCACCTGCTGACAACGCCCCACTGTAGAGTGCTTGCCACCCAGACCACCCTCAGCGACGTAAAGCTGCCCATCAGGACCAAAGTGCAGCCCCCGCGGGTTGTTGAGTCCGGTTGCAAAGACGCTGACCTTGCCAATCGGCTCAGCCTGGGGCAGGGCTCGCGCCCGCGGCGGAGCCACCACCAGCGAGGCCGGTACGATCAGCCCGATGGCTACGGCACACACGAGGAGTCTTCTGAGGCGCGTAACGTTCATCTTTCTCCTCTCTATTATCATTACCATCTTATCCTAAAAAGGATATATACTTTTCAATTAGTATATATCCGTATGTTCTGCTACTACTATAGAGAGGAGGTCGAAACACAAGCAGGTGCCTGCGGGAGAGGCGGCCAACGGCGACAGCCTCTCCCCAGACGCCGCCAGAATCTCAGCGCATCAGGGGCACCAGCGTTTTGACGCGGCTCAGCTCTTTGTGTCGGCGCCGGTGATAGCTCAGGTAATCATCAAGGACACGCAGCGACTGGTGATCCATGCGCTGCCGCAGCTCGTTTTCCGGGAGCCAACACGGGCGGCCCTCCATACCCATCCGCAGCTGTCCGCCGCACACCCGCGCGTGATAGACAAAGCTGACCGTACTGAGGGCCCGCCAGTCAGTTGTTGCCAGCGAATAAAAATTGATTAGATCATCGGCTTCCAGCAGCAGCCCCGTCTCCTCACGTCCTTCGCGCTCTGCGGCCTCGCGTGGGTGCTCGCGCCAGGTCATAAAGCCGCCAGGGAAGACTGCCCGCCCGCTGGGAAGGAGCAGCACCAGATAGCGCCCCTGCTCTTCGACGACCACCGCTGCACTCCCGAAGGGCGGCAGCTTCCCGCCGAGCAGGCGATTCAGCAGATTAAAACAGTAACTGACACAGCGCTTCAAATACGTATAAAGTGCTGTCTTTATCGCATTCATATGCATGCTCTGTTTCCTCTTTTCTAGCTTCTTGCTCGAGAACCCGGCCCCCCGAGAGAGCCGCCAGGCTGTAGGTCTGACTGTCTACAGGAGCGAGGGCGTCGGTACAGGAGAGAGTATAGTCAGTCGCTGTTGCAATGAAGGCAGAGTTCAGTCTCAAGCCTGTCGCAACCTCATCATCGACCTTTCTCCAGACCAAACCAGGAGCAAGGAGCAGACAGCCATTGGCCTCCTATGCTATGCTCTGAAGCAGATACGGCCCTCCAGCCCTGGCGTTGCGTTGGACCTCCTATGCTGAGAGAGCAGCTCTGGAGTCAACCAGTCAGGTCCGAGGAGAGAGCGAAGGAGGAAGCGCGATGGGAGTCAGGAGGAGCCAGCCCGCAGCAATCAAGATTCCGAGGAGAGCAAGGAGCAGCCAATCATGCAGTTAGAGACTCATCCATTGCAGCTCAGACTCAGTACGCCCTTCCGCATCTCGCGTGGCGTCGAAGAGGTCGCCGACAATCTGCTCGTCACCATCACCCACGACGGCCTCAGCGGCTACGGCGAAGCCGCTCCTTCAGCCTACTATGGCGACACCCTGGCCACCACGCGCGCCTGCCTGGAGCACTTCGCCGAGGAGCTTGGAGATGATCCCTTCCTGATCGAAGACATCCTTGAGCGTCTCGACCAGATCATCGGGCGCAGCCCTGCCGCCAAAGCCGCCATCGACATGGCCCTTTACGACCTCGCTGGCAAGCGGCTCAACCTCCCACTCTATCGCCTGCTCGGTCTCAATCCCGAGCGGAGCGCCCTCACCTCTTTCACCATCGGCCTCGATACCCCCGAGCGCATGGCCGAGAAAGCGGCCCAGGCCGGCAAGTATCCCATTCTCAAGATCAAAGTAGGGACCAGGCATGACGTGGAGAACGTGCGGGCCATTCGTGCCGTTTCGCAGGCCACCCTGCGTGTTGACGCCAATGCTGGCTGGACCGTCAAGGAGGCCATTCGCACCATCAACGCCCTGGCCGAGTACGGCATAGAGTTTGTCGAGCAGCCCATCGCGCCCAGTGACCTGGAGGGCCTGCGCCTCCTGCGTCAGCAGGTCCCGGTCCCGATCATTGTCGATGAGAGCTGTGTCTCCCTGGAAGACATTCCGCGTCTTGCCGGCTGCGTCGACGGCATCAACATTAAGCTGATGAAATGTGGCGGTATCAACCGGGCCCTCAAGCTGATTCACGCTGCCCACGCCCATCACCTCCAGGTCATGCTGGGCTGCATGATCGAAAGCTCAGTGGCGATCACCGCAGCCGCTCACCTGACGCCACTGGTCGACTATGCCGACCTCGACGGCAATCTCCTCGTTGATAACGATCCCTTCAGCGGTGTACAAGTCGTCCAGGGCAAGCTGGTCCTGCCCGAGGCTCCTGGCCTGGGAGTGACGCCGCGCGCCTAGCCCAAAGGCGAGTCAGGCAATCTTCGGCCAGCAGGCGTCGCCGCGGATTCGGGTGTTGCGTCTCGGCTTCAAAGGAAGGGGAAAAGAGCGCGAGAGATATTTTCTACAGAAAGGTGAAAGGGAGACGAGAAAGAGCCACAGGAGGGAAGGACACGCCCCCATTCGGCAGTAGGGGAGCGTCAGGTGGGTCCCACCCTCCTCAGCAAGCTCCCCCCTTCTCCCAGAGAGGAGCAGCGTGAACGGCGATCATCGGCAGAGGGTGACGGCCAACATACCCATGCGGGCCTGCCGCCATCCCTAACCACGGCGCGAACGACGAAGTTTACGGCGCAGATTAGCCGCCTTGCGTTTGCGGCGGTCCTGCGGACTCTCGTAGCGCGCGCGACGGCGGGCCTCAGAGAGAATGCCATCCTGCTGCACGCGGCGGTTAAACTTCTTGAGGGCGACATCAAACGGCTCGCCCGGATTGACCTTGATCTCGCTCATCGAGAAAACCAGCCCCTATCTAGATCTGCCGCTACCCGCAGCGGCCCGCATGCAGCCCGCCGTCGGTAACAGGCATAGAATAGAAAGGTGAGAAATGCTGCAATGATGCTTCACTCCCGAGGAGCGCGGGGCCAGCACTGCTCTGCAACGAGCTGAGCGCGCCGCGCCCACCTCGATTGCTCCCAGTATAGCATACTTTGCGCGTGGGGCGCTATCCTTTCTCTGCTTTTCCCACGGACCGGCAACAGCAGGCCATACGCCGCGACGGAAGACCTGTGCTATAATAGAAACTCCCAGGACACTCACCTGAGAGAAATGAGAGTAACTGGAGAAGACGCGCATATGCCAACTCGCGATGACGCTTATCGTCTGATGACTGAACACGTGAAAAACCTGAATCTGCAGCGTCACATGTTAGCTGTCGAGGCCGCCATGCGCTTCTACGCTCGCCACTATGGCGAGGACGAAGAACTGTGGGGCATCACTGGCTTGCTGCACGACTGCGACTACGAGGAATATCCTGACCTGCAAGAGCATACCCGCGTACTGGCCGGCTGGCTGCGCGAGGCCGGCTACGACGAGCGCATTATCTACGCCATCCTGGCTCATAACGACCTCAACGCCGAGACTCACCCACGCAGCGATCTGCTCTCCAAAGCACTCTATGCCTGTGACGAGATCACCGGCCTTATCACCGCCACCGCTCTGGTGCGGCCCAACAAGAGTATTCTTGGACTAGAGGTCTCGTCGGTGCGCAAGAAGATGAAAACGAAGGGCTTCGCCGCCGGGGTTAACCGCGAGGACATCATCCGCGGAGCCGCCGACCTTGGCGTTGACCTTGACGAGCACATTGCCAATGTCATCACGGCCATGTCCCGCATTGCCGATGAGCTTGGGCTGGCCGGTTCCACTTCCAGCAATGGGGCTACGGCCAGCTCCAGCCCCGGGACCAGCGAGGCGCATCAGGCCGCTCGCAGCGAATAAGCCCCGTGCCGATGAAGGCGCAAGGGAGTGCCGTTACGCCACCGCGGTGGAGGAGCCTCCATGCAGCCAGAGCAACGCCTGTCGCGAGGAAGACAGAAATCCAAGCGCTACTTTACCGCCAGCGAGGTGGCAGCCTTTGAATACTGTCCGCTCGCCTGGTGGTACGAGCAATACGAGCCAGCCGCCCAGGCAGATACAGAAGAGCTATTCGCGCGCATGGTCGAGCTGGAGCATGAGCATGGCCCCCAGGCCACAGCGCTCCCAGAGTACCAGCTTCACGAGCGTCTCTTGCTACGACGAGGTGCCTTCGACAACGGACAGGAGCAGCATCGAGAGCACGCAGAAGCGGTGGAAGATGTTTACGATGAGGCGCGCGCGCTTCCCTTCGCCGGCTGTAGTCGCCGGCTCACCCTGGTCGCCATTGTGCTCTTGATCAGCGCCATCGCGCTGATCGCCGCCGCTGTCTTCCTGCGCTAACTGGTCGGTTGAGGGTATGCGCTCGCTCCGCTCGCCCAGAGCAGCCAGTGCCCCGCCGAGCATGAGTGAGCGACGCGGCGCATCATGAGCAACAGAGAGCGCCTGAACGAAGAAACGAACCATGCTCAATAGCATCTTGCTTTCGCTTGGCCTTGCTGTTCTGCTCATTGCCATCGCGCTCTTGCTCCTGCTACGCAACGAGCGCGCTGCCCAGCGTGCCCGCTTGCTGGCGGAGCGCCAGCGTGCTCTGGGCCTGCCCGAGGGCACCCTTGTCTATGAGGACGCTGACGGCCAGGGGGAGCCGCTGGCATCGAACAGCTATCCGCTGGTTGGCAAGCCGGACTACGTGGTCGAGCTACCAGATGGGCGACCTGTGCCGATCGAGCTGAAGCCACAGGTGCAGAATGCCACCGCTCCCTATAGCAACCACGTGGTGCAGATCGGCGCTTACTGCCTGATTCTGGAGGACTACTTTGCTGTTCCCCCGACGCACGGCATTCTGCGCTATGGCGACAACGAGTTTACGATCGAATATACGCCAGCGCTGCGGCGCAAAGTGATTCGCCTACTAGAAGAGATGCAGCGCTGCAGCGCCGAGCAGCCGCCGCTCCTTGCTCGCCAGAAGGCGGCCAAGTGCCGTGCCTGCCCCTTCCAGACCATCTGCCCTATCGGACGACGCTGGTAGCCAGTACCGCAGCAGCTCCAGGCCGGCGCCAGGAGTTGACAGCTATGCCTGGGCGCACTAAACTGGACCCAAGAACAGCGCGCGGGGTCACAGGTGGCAGCGGAGTCGCCTCTCTTCCTCTCTGTTCTGTTCTTGCCCTGTTACTTACAAATAAAACAGCACAAGCAGCTGTGCTTGCCTGTTGTTCCATCTTGTTTGGTCTGGGAGAAGCTCTTCTCATGGCAAGCGAAATTATTGAACTCACTGGACATATCATTGACTCCTGGACGTTGCCGCGCGCCTGGGACATCATCATGGATCGCGGCGGTGACTTCCTCATCCAGGAGATTCAGGTCGGGAAGCATAAGAGCGAGCCGAGCTATGTGCGCATGGAGATCAAGGCCAACGACGAGCAGACGCTCGATCTGATTCTCTCGGAGCTACAGCAACTTGGGGCGATGCTGGTCAATGGCCACGATGTGCGCACAGCGCGTGTGGAACAGCGGGGAGTGCTCCCCGAAGGTTTTTATTCGACGACGAACCTACCGACCCAGGTCCGGCTCGGGGGCCAGTGGATCGACGTTGAGCATATCGAGATGGATGTGGCCATCGTCATTGATCGTGAGCACCGCCGTGCCTACTGCAAGCCAATGCACGAGGTCGAGATCGGCGATGAGGTGGTGGTCGGTCACGAAGGCATCCGCGTGCAGTCCTTTGAACGCGCACGCGAGCGCGAGATCTTCGCCTTTATGCAGAGCGATGTCTCTTCCGAGAAGGCAAAGATCTTGATGATCCAGCATATCGCGCGCCAGATGAAGGAGACGCGGGACCGCGGGGGGAAGATTCTCTTTGTGCTTGGTCCGGCGGTGATCCATACGGGGGCGGGCCGCTATGTAGCGGAGCTGATCCGCCGCGGCTACGTGCAGGTCATTTTCGGAGGAAACGCTATTGTGACTCACGATGTGGAGACAGCCCTCTTCGGGACTTCGTTGGGGGTCGATCTACACACGGGTGAGCAGGTTGAGGGTGGCCATCGCAATCACTTGCGCGCGATCAATGCTATTCGGGCGGTCGGTTCACTAGAGAAGGCGGTCGAGGTTGGCCTGCTCCGCGAAGGGCTGACCTATGAGGCGATCAAGCATCAGGTGCCGCTAGTGCTGGCCGGCTCGATCCGCGACGATGGCCCGATGCCGGGCGTGATTACCGATATGCAGGAGGCACAGCGTCAAATGCGCCAGGCCCTGCAAGGGGTGGAAATGGCCATTATGGTGGCTTCCATGCTGCACGCCATTGCCACTGGTAACCTGCTGCCGGCCACCGTGCGTACGGTGGTGGTGGATATCAACCCGGCAGTGGTGACGAAGCTGGCCGATCGCGGCAGCTTCCAGGCCGCTGGCCTGGTCACGGATGCCGAGCTCTTCCTGCGTGAGCTGGTCGAGGCTTTGCGGCGCGAGGCCGATCTTCCCAACGTGGCAACCTTGCAGGCCAGCCCCAGCCACACCCACAGCTAGCGACGTTGTCTCTGCTCTCCCTTATTCAGCACCGCCGTCGCTTGTTCCCGCCTCTCCGCCCGCCACAGGCTGACGGGGCGGGGCTTTTTGTGTTAGACTGATGACCGGCTGCCTGGCAGCCTACCGCTCGGCTCCGACGACAGATAGATAGCCGAGCCTGCCAGGATAACCGTACCTCTCTGCCTGCCCTGCGACCTCCGCGCTGCCTTGACAGGCGGAGACCGGGGAGAGGTGCAATAGCAGCGTTGCTGGATAGACAATTGGGAACCATAGGCTCGCGGTCCCCTGGAAAGGTACCTGTCTCATCGCTATGACCCCACAAGAGAAGCCCTCCGCTCGGCCAGAACAGCCCGAGCTGGTCTCTTCAGTCTCTGCTCCTGGAGCACCGTCTCTCGCAAGAGGACTCTGGTGGCGCCTGCGCATCGATGGGTTGCTTCTGGTGGTGACGATGATCTGGGGCAGTACGTTCCTGGTGACGAAGTACACCATCCATTTTGTCGGTCTCTTTACCTACTTGGGATATAACTTCGGCATCGGAGCGCTGACGCTGGCGCTGCTTTTTCGCCGCCACTTACGCCATCTGACAGGTGCTGAGCTGCGTAGTGGCCTGATTCTCGGTCTGCTGCTCTTTAGCGGCTATGCTCTGCAGACGTTGGGCTTACAGTACACGATCACGAGCAAGGCAGGCTTTATTACGGGCCTCTATATTCCCCTGGTACCGCTCTTTGCCGTCCTGCTCCTTCACCAGCGCCCCTCGCTAGAGGCAGGACTTGGCTTTCTCTTCTCGCTGCTGGGCCTGACGCTGCTGTCGGTGAACAAGGATTTCAATTTGAGCTTTGGCCTGGGCGAAGCTTTGATTCTGGGCTGTGCGATTGCTTTCGCATTGCATATCGTCTGCATCAGCAAGTTTGTGGTGGGGGCTGATGCTCTCAATCTGGCGATTGTCCAGCTGGCCACGACTTCAGCACTGAGTTTGACAACGGCACTGCTGACCCATGAGGGATTGCTGTTGCCAGCCAGCGCGCCAATCTGGGGAGCAGTGCTTTTTATGGGGGTGGTGGATATCGGCTTCTGTATGGGGACGATGAACTGGGCCCAGCAGTATATCAGTAGCACACATGCGGCTCTGATCTATGCCTGCGAGCCGGTATGGGCGGGAATCTTCGGGACGCTGGCAGGCCAGACCTTGAGCGGCCTGGCCTGGGTGGGCGGCGCCTGCATCTGCTTGGGAATGATCATGAGCGAGGTGCGCCTGGCAACGCTGCTGAAGAGTCGGCGGCGCTCGAGTTAGAAGGCGAGCAGTCTCGCCTTCATCTTCAGCAGCACAGAGCAGGAGCAGTCAGCCAGTACAGCGGATGGCTGTCTACTGCTCCTGATGCTCGATTTTACCGTTGGACGGGCGACGACGCCCGTTCGTCTGCTCCACCAATCGCTGGCGAAGTTGCTCTCCTTCCTGGATCAGGCCAACGCTTACTACCAGCTCGGTCAAGACCGCTGGCTCGTTGATGCCAGCAGCAACCTCCCGGACCAGCTCACCAAGCTCGGGAAAGCGAGCAGATACCATGACTACCAGCATGCGCCGCAATTCGTTCAGGCGCTCGGCCCGCTCTTCCCGACGTCCTTCCTTGAGACCTTTCTCACGCCCCTCCTTCAACCCCTCCTCCAGAATCATTTGATAGATATCTGTCTGTTTCAGCTCCTGAATGAAATCAGCCAGCATAGTAAACTGCTCCTTTAGCCACTGACGCTCACTGGCCGGGGCCGCAGCCCAGGCCAGGGCCGCGATCAAGAAACCGATGGCCAACAAGTCATAGCGTCCGGCCTGCTCCAGACGCCTCTTCATCTCCACAATCAGCTCACGACGTTGCCCTTCACGTGTCAAAGGCAGCAGCGGCAGCGTGCCCCAGCGTCCCGACTGCAGCAGTTCCGCCGCTGGCGTATCCCAGAGCTTCAGCACCAGGAAATGAAATTCATGCACCTTCTTTTTGTTAGGTAACTCACGCTGATAGGGCGTGAGCGGCGCGGCACAACGACGGAGATAGACAACACACGACCAGACCGGGCATCGATAGCGCTGGTCCGCAAGAACATTATACAACAGCAGACGCTCGGCCATTCGAGCATCAGGACCACTTTGAAACTCTAAATGCACCATCACTGGCTTGCCCGCCAGCTCACAGGCGCTCACCACATCAGCCCGCAGCGCTCCTAGCTCTCTCAAGAGCGGAATATCTGCAAGCACAAACTCGGCGGAGGCATCGCGCTGATAACGCGCCTCGGGCAAAACAAGCTCGACAAAATCCTGAGCCGCCAGCTCGAAGAGCCGCTTCAGCGCCAGATCCCAGGATGTTCCCATTGCCCCGTTGGCCTGTTCCTCCTCCCACATTAGATTGATGAATTGATTATAACAGATATCGTTTCTTATTACAACCATCATTCTTTCATTTTATATTACACAAGAATTCTCTTATAAGCAAGCAAGCTATATTAAAAGGAAGATTAATACTCTGTATAGATCAAACCTGCAACAGCCATCTCGTGCCCTTTTCTCAGGCTGTCCTTTACACTTGACGGTAAGTGTGCTATACTTAGAAGCACTGAGATTATGGCCCCAGCGTCTCGTCGCGAGACGACAGCGTAATCATAAGCATCTCCAAGCACAAGAGAAGATCAGCAACAGCGGCGATCACGCGAGACATGTCCCCTCCGCAGGGCATCCAGAGAGGCAACGCCAGCGGCTGCAAGCGTGCCTGCCCGAGGGAGATGGAGATCCATTTCCGCAGCAGCTTGGTTGCTCTGTTAGCTCGCTACTAATTGTGAGCGCCAGCCAACCACTCTGCTCGGAAAAGGAGTACGGAATGGGATACCCCTCGCCAGCCTGTACCGAGCCAGTAAGGTACACGCCTCGACCCCGTTAGCGGTCGCACGAGCGCAGGTCTTTGCTCTCCTGCCAGAGCCATATTAGTGGCGCTGGTTAGGCAGCGTGAGCTTGAGTAGCTCCTTTGGCATGCGAGTCCTGCTCAGGATGAGCGCCTGCGGAAGATGGGTGGAACCACGGAAGTCTCTTCGGCCTTTCGTCCCTGTTGGGATGAAAGGCTTTTTTGTTGTTCCGTCTGTTCCGTTAGCGAAGGGACAACCTCGTCTATGAGCGAGTGCACCAGTAGGCCAGACAGGGAGGTGTTTCGAAAAGATGCCAGCAGAATCTGTCGAAGCTGAAATTCAAGAAACGGTCAATTATACGCCGCTCCAGCGTATGCGCCATTCCGCGGCCCACGTCATGGCCGAGGCCATTCAGGAGATGTTTCCCGAAGCCCGCTTCGCCATCGGGCCGGCCATCGAAGATGGTTTCTATTATGATTTTGAGCTGCCGCGCCCGCTCACGCCCGAGGACTTTCCCGAGATCGAGCGCCGTATGCGGCGCATCATCGAGGCCAAGTATCCTTTCATTCATGAGCGCTGGCCGCGCGAGAAGGCCCTGGAGTACTTCCGCAACAAAGGCCAGGTCTATAAGGTCGAGATTATCGAGAACCTGCCCGACGAGGAGGTCGGCATCTATAAGCAGGGCAATTTTCTCGACCTCTGTCGCGGCCCCCATGTGGAGCATACGGGCCAGATCGGCCCTTTCAAGCTGATGCGGGTCGCTGGCGCTTATTGGCGGGGCGATGAGCATCGCCCCATGTTGCAGCGCCTCTATGGAACGGCCTGGTTCACGCAGGAAGAACTCGACCAGTACCTCTGGCGCCTCGAAGAAGCTCAGAAGCGTGATCATCGCAAGCTGGGCCGCGAGCTGAAGCTCTTCCTGATGAGCGAGGATGTCCCCGCCGGGGTGCCGCTCTTCTTACCCCACGGCGAGATGCTGCGCCACCTGATGGAGTCCTATGTGCGCGAGACGCAGGAACGCTACGGCTACCAGCACGTCTGGACGGGTCATCTCGGGAAAACGAGGCTCTATAAGATTTCCAAGCACTGGTATACGTATCGAGAAAACCTCTTTCCAGTGATGCGCGACGAGGAAGAGCAGTCAGAGGATGATGCCTATGTCCTGAAGCCGATGAACTGCCCTCATCATATCCTGCTCTACAAGTCGCAGCTGCACAGCTACCGCGAGCTGCCGATCCGCTACGCCGAGTTTGCTACGCTTTACCGCTATGAGAAGCCCGGCGTGCTGACGGGCCTGGCACGTGTGCGCAGCTTGACACAGGACGACGCCCATGTCTTTCTGCGCCCTGACCAGATTCAGGAGGAGTTCGATCGCGCTGTCAATCTGACGCTAGAGGTCTTCAATACGTACGGCCTCAACGACTACTGGATTCGCCTCTCTCTGCGCGATCCGCAGAAGAAGGAGGACTATGTGGGCAGTGATGAGGTCTGGGAGCTGGCCGAAAGCTCATTGCGGGCTGCGCTGGAGCACCACGGCATCGAGTACCGCGAGGGCATCGGTGAAGCGGCGTTCTATGGGCCAAAGATGGACTTTATGGTGCGCGATGCCCTGGGGCGCGAGTGGCAGTGCTCAACGATCCAGCTGGATTTTGTGCAGCCGGAAAACTTCGAGCTGGAGTATATCGGCGAGGACGGCCAGCCTCACCGCCCAGTGATCATTCATCGCGCGGTGACAGGCTCGACGGAGCGCTTTATGGCTATGCTCATTGAGCATTTTGCCGGCGCTTTCCCAGTCTGGCTCTCTCCCGTGCAGGCTGTGGTGATTCCAATCGCCGACCGCCATCTGGAGTACGCTCAGAAGGTCCTGGCTGCGCTAAAGAACGCCAGCGTGCGCGCCGAGCTGGATGCCCGCAACGAGCGCATGAACGCCAAGATCCGCGATGCTCAGTTGCAGAAAATTCCGTATATGCTGGTGGTCGGCGATAAGGAGACGGCCAGCGAGAGTGTGGCGGTGCGCCTGCGGACGAATGAAAACCGCGGCACGCAGCCACTGGCGGACTTTGTGGCCCATATTACGGAGATTATTCGCACGCGCAGCCGTGATCTCTAGCAATGGTTCAGCGGATGGGCAGGCCCAGGCCATGCAGAGAGGGGGGCCTCAGATCTCAGCCCCTGGCCTGGGTCCTGGTCCAATCCATTCCATTGGTCTGGTGGGGAGGCGCCGAGAAAGGGAAGAGCTATAAGAAGGGAGCCTGTCGTTCGATGTTGGTGGCTTTTGAGGGAATCGATGGGGCCGGTAAGACAACGCAGCTGCGCCTGCTGGAGGAGCGGGCGCGTCGCCAGGGACTGCGCGTGACCAGTCTGTCGTTTCCTCGCTATACCGAGACGGTTTTCGGGCGCTGCGTGGCCGCTTATCTGCGCGGCGAGTTCGGTCCTCTGGCGGAGGTGCCGCCACGCTCAGCCGCACTGCTCTTCGCCGGCGATCGGCTGGAAAGTCTGGAGTTGCTTTCTCGCCTGGCGACAGAAAGCGATCTCCTGCTGCTGGATCGCTACGTGGCCTCAAACCTGGCCCACCAGGGAGCGCGCCTTGCCGACTCAGAGCGCGATACTTTCCTGGCATGGCTGGCGCACCTGGAGTATGAGGTCTTCGGTCTACCGCGCCCCACGCTCACGCTCTATCTGCGCTTGCCGGTGGTGGTCGCCAGCAGGCTGCTGGCGACGCGCGCGCAGCAGCAGCGGAGATCAGACGCACGCGATATCCACGAGGAGAATGCCGCCTATCTGGCACGCTGCGCCGAGGTCTATGAACAGCTGGCCAGCGCCCACGCCGATGGTCCCTGGGAGATCGTTTCTTGCGTCGATGAGCAGGAGAGACTGCGCTCACCGGAGGAGATCCAGGAAGAGGCCTGGTCGTTGCTGGAAAGGTATCGCACCGTATGAGCCGCCGCGTTGTACTGGTTGACTACGATCCGCAGTGGCCGCAGGAGTACACCGCCGAGCGCCAACGGCTGCTTGAGGCCATCGGCCCCTGGCTGGTGGCTATCGAGCATATCGGCAGTACCTCGGTACCCGGTCTGGCCGCCAAGCCCATTATCGATATTATGGCCGCAGTCGACCAGCTCTCGCATGCCACTTCCTGTATCGAGCCGCTGCGTGCTCTCGGCTATGAGTACCTGCCAGAGGTTGAGCACTTTATCCCCGAGCGATGCTACTTTCGCAAGCTCCGCGGTGAGGAACATACCCACCATCTGCACATGGTGGAGTACAACAGTCCTTTCTGGCAGCGTCACCTGCTCTTCCGCGATTATCTGCGCACCCATCCGGCTACAGCCCAGGAGTACGCGCGCCTGAAGCGGGCGCTGGCGGCACGTTTCCCCAACGACGCCGCAGCTTATACCGAGGCAAAAACCGCTTTCATCAGGGGTATCGAAGCCCGGGCCGCTCTCTGGTCGGCTCAGGGACGGCCAGCGCCAGCCGCTGCTGAGCAAGATGAGCTGTAAGGACAGAGGGACAAGGGCCAGAGTCCCAACCAAAACAAAGCGGGAGGAGGAATCTTCTCCCTCCTCCCACATCTATCGGCAGGCTCATCAATCGATGAGCTCGTACGCCGGCAGCGTCAGAAACTCGGTAAATTCGCGGTTGGCGATAATGCCATCGAGGAGGCTGTAAGCCTGCTCGTAGCGGCGCGCCTGATAGGTCTGCTCGCCAAGGGCGGCCTTGATCTTCTCCAGCTCCTCGCGCGCCAGCTGGCGTACCAGCTCCAGTGTTACTTTGCGCCCATCGTCCAGGATGCCGCGCGGATGATGCACCCACTGCCAGATCTGCGAGCGCGAGATCTCGACGGTGGCGGCATCCTCCATCAGGTTATTGATCGGAACGCAGCCCAGACCGCCAAGCCAGGCCTCCAGATACTGGGTGCCGACGCTGATGTTGGTACGCAGGCCGCCCTCCGTGATAGTGCCCTCGGGGACACGCAGCAAGTCGGCAGCGGTCACCTGCACATCCTCGCGCTTGCGATCGATCTGGTTCGGCTGCGGCATGACGCGATCGAATTCCTCCTGAGCCACCTGCACCAGGCCGGGATGAGCCACCCAGGTGCCGTCATGGCCATCGGTCGCTTCGCGCCGCTTATCGGCACGCACGCGCTCCATCGCCTCTTCGTTGGCCGCCGGATTGTTCTTGATGGGGATCTGGGCCGCCATGCCACCAATGGCGTGGGCATTGCGCCGATGGCAGGTTTTGATGGTCAGCAACGTATAGGCCCGCATAAAGGGCGCGGTCATCGTCACCTGGGCCCGATCGGGATAGAGGAACTGCTCGTGATTGCGGAACTTCTTGATGGCGCTGAAAATGTAATCCCAGCGTCCGCAGTTGAGACCCGCTGAGTGCTCGCGCAGCTCGTAGAGGATCTCGTCCATCTCGAAGGCCGCCAGGATGGTCTCGATGAGCACCGTGGCCTTGATTGTCCCGCGCGGGATGCCGAGCTGCTCCTGAGCCAGGAGGAAGACATCGTTCCACAGACGCGCTTCCAGGTGGCTTTCCATCTTCGGCAGGTAGAAGTAGGGGCCAGTCCCGCGCTCGAGCAGGGCGCGCGCGTTGTGGAAGAAATAGAGGCCGAAATCGAACAGGCTGCCGGAAATGGGTTTGCC
Source organism: Thermogemmatispora onikobensis (assembly GCF_001748285.1). Taxonomy (NCBI): domain Bacteria; kingdom Bacillati; phylum Chloroflexota; class Ktedonobacteria; order Thermogemmatisporales; family Thermogemmatisporaceae; genus Thermogemmatispora; species Thermogemmatispora onikobensis. Next base: position 88,492 of record NZ_BDGT01000020.1, read on the forward strand.
ATCGAGCAGGACGTGCTTCTCCGGCAGGTGCCAGCCGCGGGGACGGACCAGCAGGGTAGCGATCTGCTCATTGAGGCGGTAGCTCTTGCCCTCGGGGCTGACATAGCTGATGGTGCGCCGGACGGCGTCGCGCAGGTTGATCTGCCCCTGCACGAGGTTGGCCCAGGTGGGAGTGAGGGCATCCTCAAAGTCGGCCATGTAGACCCTGGCCCCCGAGTTGAGCGCATTGATGATCATCTTGCGCTCAGCGGGACCGGTGATCTCCACACGCCGGTCTTGCAGGTCGGCAGGGACGGGGTTGATCGTCCAGTCTCCTTCACGAATGTGGGCCGTCTCTGGCAGGAAGTCGGGGAGCTTGCCGGCATCGATCTCGGCCTGCCGCTCGACACGCTTGCGCAGCAGCTCCTCGCGACGCCCCCCGAATTCGCGCACCAGCGTCACCACAAAGTGCAATGCCTCTGGCGTCAGTATCTCTGCGTATTCGGGCGGGACCGGTGCTTTGATCTCAAGCCCGTCTGGATAGCTCTGCTTCGTCATCTGCTTCGCTTCGCCTTTCTGCCTGACAACAATGGGGGCACGCCGATACGCCTGACGCGCCTGAACGCGCCCACCAGCCTCCGTCGTTTTCCCCCCCATTGTACGACATCGGTGCAGGCACGCTCAAGCGCGTCGGCGTTCGCCGCTACCCGTCAGGAGTGACCAGAAGATGGATGGAAGGATATCAATGGAATTGTTCTGCTTCGGTCGAACCGGCCAGCGCCACTGTCGAGGCCTGGCCGCCGGAGATGACCATCGCCACTTCGTCGAAGTAGCCAGTACCGACCTCACGCTGATGGCGCGTGGCCGTGTAGCCCTCGCGCTCCAGGGCAAACTCCTCTTCTTGCAGGTCGGCGTAGGCCGCCATGCCACGCTGACGATAGCCCAGCGCCAGCTTGAACATGCTCTGATTGAGGGCGTGGAAGCCGGCCAGGGTTACAAATTGGAACTTGTAGCCCATCTTACCCAGCTCGTCCTGGAAGGTGGCAATGGTATGAGCATCGAGCTTCTTCTTCCAGTTGAAGGAAGGCGAGCAGTTGTAGGCCAGCAGCTTGCCAGGATATTTCTCGTGGATGGCCTCGGCAAAGCGCCGCGCCTCGTCCAGATTCGGCTCGGAGGTCTCGCACCAGATCAGATCGGCATAGGGAGCATAAGCCAGCCCTCGGGCAATGGCTGCCTCCAGCCCGTGGCGCGTGCGGAAGTAACCCTCGGGGGTACGCTCACCGGTGAGGAAGGGATGATCAGCCGGGTCGACATCGCTGGTAATAAGGGTGGCCGCGTTGGCATCGGTGCGCGCAATGAGGATGGTCGGCACCCCCATGACGTCCGCCGCCAACC